>JANNQH010000872.1:0-5688 GCA_031400655.1 Deltaproteobacteria bacterium
CTTCCGCACAGCGTCTCGAAATCGTTCTTTGCCCATTCGAGGCGCCCTGCTCGCGAGAGCTCGCCCTCGAGCGTCTCGGCGAGCCGGATCAGGTAGTGCACGTCCGAGGCCGCATAACGGAGCTGTTTGTCCGTGAGCGGCCGCCGCGACCAGTCCGAGCGCTGCTCGTCCTTCGGGAGCGACACGCCGAAATGTTTCTCCACCAGCGCCGAGAGGCCGATCGCCGGGTAGCCGAGCAGCTGCGAGGAGACCATCGTGTCGAACAGGTTGGTGAACTCGAATCCGCAGTCCCGCTTCAGGACGTAGATGTCGTACTCGGCGGCATGAAAGAGGATCTTCACCTTCGGCGAGGCGAACACGGCACCGAGAGGCTCGAGCTCGGAAGCGCCGCCGAGCGCGATCGGGTCGACGAGCCAGCAGCCGTCTAGGGTCGCGATCTGGACGAGGCAGACCTTGTCGAAATAGTGGTAGAAGCTGTCCGCTTCGGTATCGAAGGCGACGATTTCTTCACGCAGAAGGTGCTTTGCGAGTCGCTCGAGTTCCGGTCGCTGCGTGATGATTTCGTAGTCGCTCAATTCCATCTCGCTGGACCGACCGGACCGAGTCCAGCGCCCCCATCAACGCACCCGTCCGAGCGGGGCGTCGCCTCGTGAATCCTCATCGGCAGGGGGGCTCGACGGTCGCCTGGATGGGCGGCCAAGAGGCAATCTAGCCGACGCGGTGGCCCACCGAAACCCGAGAATCCCGGGGCCTCCCGGCCATTCGGGGCTGATCTCAGTCCGCCGGGGCAGCCGCTCCAGCTCCGGAGCGCTGGCGGCCGAGGGCCTTCCGGGGGTATCGACTGTGCCATGACTCGCCTCGCAACCGCACTCGCGCCCTCCCTCGAGGCTGGGGCCGCCGCCTCGGCCCTCGCCGCTGAGGTCGAGGCCGCGCTAGGCGATCCGGTAGGCATCGCGGGGGCTCTCGTCCTCTCGACGGCCGCCGCGGGTCATACGGGCGAGCAGGTCGGGCGGCGGCTCGCCGCCCGCTGGCCCGAGGCCGAGCTGATCGGAACGAGCTTCGAGGGCCTCATTTTCGACGGGCGGGTCTGGCAGGGCGAGCCGGCCGTCGCGGTCCTTGCCTGGACCGGCGGCGAGGGGGCGCCGATCCCGATCGTCTGCGAGGCGGGAGAGCGGGATCCGGAAGTCCTGGTGAAGGAGATCTTCTCCGCTTCGGCGTCTTTGCGGCCCGACCCGGACGACCTCGTCCTGCTCTTTCCGGACGCGCTCGGAACGCCTGCCCTGACTGCGCTGCTCGAGCAGGTCTCGGGCGCGTCGGGGGGGCCCTGGCTTGCGGGCGCAGGGGCGGTCGGGGTCGACGAAGGCTCCGCCCACGGCTGGTCGCTGCCCGCGGAAGCGGGCGGGCGATGCCTGCTCGTGGGTCTTCGATTGCCTGCCGGGGGTGGCGACCGGGGCGATGGCACGGCGCGGGTCCAGTGCGTCGGAGCGACCCGGATCGCGAGCCCGTGGCTCGAGATCACCGCCTGCCGTTCCCACTGGATCGACGGCCTCGAAGGGGAGCCGCCGATCGACTGGATTCGCCGCCAGCTCGGGCTGGACGACGGTGCAGCGATCGAGCCCTACCTCGATCGACTCCTCGTGCGATTGGGCCGCCGAGACGCGGGCGGGGGCGAGGGCGGGCCCGAGGTGTTCGAGGAGCGGTATCTGACGGGCGTCGATTCGCGCCGGGGCTCGATCGGCGTCATCGGCTCGTTCAGCCGAGGCGACCGTGCAGCACTGGCGCTCCCGGATCCCGCCTGGGCACGGGACGCCTTGCGTGCGGCCGTCGACGCCCTGCCCGCGACGCCGTTCCTGCTCCAGTTCGGGTGCCCCGGTCGGGGTGAGTCTCTCCACGGAGATCGCGACCTCGAGAGTGCAATCGTCGCCCACCAGTCGATCGGTCGTCGGACCCTCGGGGTCATCGCGCCCTTCCAATTGGGCACGGACTCGACCGGCGCCGGCCGTCTGCTCGTGTACTCGACGGTCCTTGCCGCGATCGGTCCACGAGCTGAGCCAAAAAAATCTCAGGAGCCAGTTCCGAATAGAAGACCACAGGTCTAGTATTCGGAACATCGCGTCTCGGTCGTCGGGGCTCGAGGGAATGCGAACAGGAGCGCTGAAATGGCGGGCGCTGCGACCGTCGAGAAAGCCCTCGACGTGCTCTTCCATCTGCACGGCGCCGAGAGCGCCCAGGGCCTCGGCGAAATCGCCCGCGCCCTTGGCCTCGCGAAGTCGAGCTGCCACCGCCTGCTCGTGTCCCTCGTCCAGCGCGAGGTCGTCGAGCAGGACGAAGCCGGCCGCTACCGCCCCGGCCTGGCGCTGCTCGCCCTCGGCCTTGGGGCACAGCGCCGCGAGCCCGTCGTCGACCTCGCGCGGGATTGCCTCGAAGCCGAGGCCGCGGAGCTCGGTGAGACGGTCTTCCTCGTCGCGGAACGCCGCGGACAGCTCCGCGTGCTCGATAAATGTGAGGGCAACGGGTTCCTGCGCGCGGCGCCGGGGGTGGGCGATATCGTTCCCGCCGACGTGACCGCAGCCGGGAAGCTCTATCGGGCGCATCGCGAGGCCGGCGATCGTGGGGCCGAGCACGAGCAGGAGTGCTCCGAGATCCTGCGCCGCGGCTATTCGGTGAATCGCGACGCCTGGATCGATGGGCTCTCGGTATTAGGCGTTCCGATCCACCAACGTACGCGGGACGGGCGCTCGAAGCTGTTGGCGGTGCTCGCCCTCGCCGCCGCCTCGCCACGCTTCGATGCGATCGGCGAAGCGCGGATCGCGGAGCGCCTCATCGCCGCGGCCGCGAAGGTCGCCGGTCGACTGGGGATTCCGAATCAGGCCGCAGCGCGCGGGCGCGGTCCGAAGCCCCGAGCGCGTCTGCGCGGCGCCGCGAATCAGGATGGCAACGAGAGCGACAATCAGAACGGGAGTGAGAGCGATGGCGCAGCGGACGACGGGGCGAGAGGCTGAACGAGGCGTGGCGCGAACGGCGGAGCAGACGATCTGTTGGATCGACGGCAAGATCCTGCCCGCCAGCGAGGCCCGCATCTCCGTTCTCGACCACGGCTTTCTCTTCGGCGACGGCATCTTCGAGGGGATCCGCGTGACGCACCGGGGCATCTTCCGCTTCGCCGACCACATGAAGCGCCTCGAGACGGCGGCGCGCGCGATCGGGATCGAGCTGCCCGGCGGGTTCGAGCGCGTGCGCGACGCGGCCCGCGACACGGCCCGGGCATGGGGGCCGCGCGAGGGCTACCTGCGGCTGATCGTGACCCGGGGCGTCGGCGCCCTCGGCATCGACCCCTCGACTTGTCCGGAGCCCGCGATCGTCTGCATCGCCACCGGCTGTGCACCGCTCGCAAAGGAGAAGGCCGAGCGGGGCCTCGATCTCATCACTTCGAGCCTGCGGCGCCCCGCGGCCGACGTCCTCGATCCGCGAGTCAAGAGCCTCAACTACCTCAATAACGTGTTGGCCAGGCGGGAGGCCGGTCTGCGCGGCGCCGACGATGCGCTGGTCCTGAACGCGCGCGGGCTGATCGCGGAGGCCTCGGCGACGAATGTCTTCGCGCTCAGCGGTCGGACTCTCGATACGCCCCCGACGACGGATGGCGCGCTCGAGGGGCTCACCCGGCGGACGGTGATCGAGCTCGGATGCGAGCTCGGGCTCGAGGTGCGGGAGCGGAGCCTGGGACGCTTCGATCTGTACGCCGCCGATGCGGTCTTCCTGACGGGCACGCGCGCCGGCATCGTGGCGGTGGGCTCGCTCGACGGCTCGCCGATCTCGAAGGTCGGCTGGCCGACGATGCGCGAGCTCAGTACGGCTTTCGATCGGCGCGCGGTCGAGCTCTCGACGCCCGTCGATTGAGACTGTCCGGGGGGGCGTGGGGAGACGCTATGGTTTTCCGCGTTCGATCTTCCCTGGCTTCGTGAAGGAGATTCCGTGCGCTGGTCAAGCGCGTTCATTCCCACTCTGCGAGACGATCCGGCGGATGCCGAAGCCGTTTCCCACAAGCTCCTGGTCCGCGCTGGCCTGATCCGCCAGCTGATGGCGGGGCATTATTCGCTGACGCCGCTCGGCTTCCGTGCGCTGCGCAAGGTCGAGCAGATCGTCCGCGACGAGATGGATCGGATCGGTGCCCAGGAGTTCCGGCTGCCCTGCATGCATCCGAAGGAGATCTGGGAGAAGGCCGGGCGCTGGCAGAGCGTGGGTGAAGAGATGTTCCGGTTGAAGGACCGCAAACACGCGGACCTCGCCCTCGGCATGACACACGAGGAGATCTTCGCCTATCACGCGGCGGAGCTGCGCTCGTACAAGTCGCTCCCGCAGATCTGGTACCAGTTCCAGACGAAATTCCGGGACGAGGCGCGTCCGAAGAGCGGGCTGCTGCGCGTGCGCGAGTTCACGATGAAGGACTCCTATTCCTTCGATCTCGACGAGGCCGGTCTCGACAAGTCCTTCGACCGCCATTTCGACGCCTATCGCCGGATCTTCAAGCGCCTGGGCTTCGAGGCGGTCGCGGTCGAAGCGAGCTCGGGCGTGATGGGTGGCAGCCAGTCGATCGAGTTCATGATGAAGAGCGACGCCGGCGAGGACTGGATCGCCCACTGCGGAAAATGCGGTTATGCGGCGAACGTCGAGAAGGCGCAGAGCGCGCTCCCTGCGGCCGAAGACGGTCCCGGCCTCGCGGCGCCGGAGGAGTTTGCGACGCCCGGTGTGCGGACAATCGACGATCTCGCGAAAATGGAGGGCGGGGCGCCGGCGGAGCGCCAGATCAAGACCCTCGTCTACCAGATCGACGACAAGACGATCCTCGTGCTGCTGCGCGGCGATCATCAGCTCGCCGAGCAGAAGCTCATCGATCAGATCGAGGGCCAGAAGATCCGCGCCGCCGATCCGGAGGTCATCCTGCGCACCCTCGGCGCGCGGCCCGGGAGTCTCGGGGCCGTCGGGCGCCGCGATCTCTACGTCGTCGCCGACGAGGCGCTGCAGGGTCGCCGAGACATGCTGACCGGCGCCAACAAGGACGGCTTCCATCTGCGCGGCGTCGACATCGCCCGGGACATCGACGTGAAGGCCTGGCTCGATCTGCGCGAGGTGAAGAGCGGAGAGGGCTGCCCGATGTGCAGTACGCCTTTCTCCGTCCACAAGACGATCGAAGTCGGCCATATCTTCAAGCTCGGCACGAAGTACAGCGTCGCGATGGACGCGTACGTGCAGGACGAGAAGGGCGGGTCGGTGCCCATGGTCATGGGCTCCTACGGGATCGGGCTCGAGCGCAATCTCGCGGCGGTTGTCGAGGCGAACCACGACGAGAAGGGCATCTGCTGGCCGGTGAACGTCGCGCCCTATGAGGTCGTCGTCAGCGTTGTGAAGCCGAACGACGTCGCCTGTCACGAGGCGGGCGAGGCGCTCTACGAGAAGCTCAAGGGGGCGGGCATCGACGTGATCATCGACGACCGCGACGAGCGGCCCGGCGTCAAGTTCAACGACGCGGATCTGGTCGGGTTCCCGTACCGCGTGACGGTCGGGCCGAAGGGCCTGGCGGAGGGGATCGTCGAGCTCGTGCGGCGCGCGAGCGGCGAGAAGCGCGATCTGAAGCTGGCCCACGCCGCGGAGATGATCGTCGAGGCGGTGCTGGACGAGCGGCGATAGGTG
>JANNQH010000873.1:0-3705 GCA_031400655.1 Deltaproteobacteria bacterium
CCTCGGCCTCGACGGCGAGAGCTCGAAGGCCGATTCGGCCGAGAAGCCCCGGACGTAGCAGGTCCTCGCCAACACGTCCGGCATGAAACTCGTGTAGCCTCATCCGTCCGATCGAGGTCGAGTTGAAAGCCCGCGGCAAGCACGGCAAACCTGCTTCGAGTCGTCTTCGCGAGATCCGCACGACCGCGCGTCGAGCGGCCCGTCGCCGCCGTGAGCACGCGGGCGCGCCGCCGCACGCGGTTGCCCACCATCGGCGTGGCATCGCGATGCGATTCGCACGCTTTCGCACCGCCGGGCTGGGGGCGATCACCGCATTCCTGGCCGTGCTGGGTCCGGGCCTGCTGGCGGGCCTGTCGGATGACGACCCGGCTGGGATCACCACCTATTCGCTGTTGGGCACCGATCATGGCTATCGCCTGCTGTGGATCATTCCGGCTTCGACGGTGCTGCTGGTCCAGTTCCACCTGACGGCGGTGCGCATCGGCGCGGCGAGCGGCCAGGGACTGGTGGCAGTCATTCGCACGCGCTGGGGACCGCATTGGGGCTATTTCGCGGTGATCGGCCTCTTGCTCGCGAACTTCGGCACGATCTGCGCGGAGTATGCCGGCATCTCCGCCGCCGGGTCGCTGATCGGTATCCCCTCTTGGATCAGCGCACCGATCGCCGCGGTATTGATCTCGCTGATCGTCGTGCTGGGATCATTCCATCGCGTGGAGCGCATCCTGCTCTTGGTGTCGTCGACCCTCGCGCTCTACATCGTGGACGGCATCCTGGCCGCGCCGGACTGGTCACAAGTCTGGTATGGCTCGATCGTGCCGCGGATGCCGGTGGACCAGGCCGGCTGGATCGCCATCGCAGCGACCCTCGGCACCACGCTCGCGCCGTGGGGGTTGGCGTTCATCCAGTCGTACGCGGTCGACAAGAAGATCACGATCGCGAACCTGCGCTGGGAGCGCGTCGACGTGATCATCGGATCATTGCTGACGGGCATCATCGGTCTGGCGATCGCGGTCGCCTGCGCAGCCACGCTGCACCGGAGCGGGGTGCGAATCCAGGACGCCGGGGACGCGGCGATGGCGCTACGGCCCCTGGCGGGCTCGTTCGCGACGGTCTTTTTCGGCGCCGGACTGCTCGGCGCTTCGCTGCTCGCCGCGGCGATCGTTCCCCTCGCGACGGCCTACTCGATTGCGGAAGGGGCCGGCGCCGAGGCTTCACTGGATCTCGACTCGCACCACTTCCGGCTCTTCTACGCGGCCTTCGTCGGCCTCACGGTGGCCGCCGCCAGCGTGGTCTCGCTGCCGGGTTTACCGCTGATTCCGCTGATCTACATGAGCCAGGTCGTCAACGCGGTCATGCTGCCGCTGCACGTCGTCGCGTTGCAGCTGCTGGCGCGCGATCCGGCGATCATGGGCGAGGCGCGGTCGGGCGACTGGTCGCATGCGGCGGGTTGGGCGAGCCTGGTGCTGATCCTGGCCTGCGTCGGCGCGCTGGCGTGGAGCTGGGTGGCCAGTCTGTCCTGAGCGCGCCGGCGGCGACTCGATTTTTGCCGCCTCAGGATCTCTCGTACTCGCTCATCCCCTGCAAGAGCCGCAGCGTGTCGGGCTGCGACTGCGGTGCACCGAACTCCCGGTAGAGCGTGTCGACATTGACGACGATGCGCTCCGGGTCGCCCCAATCGGAGAACTCGCCGAGCCCGATGTCGCGCACGGCTTCGACGGCACCCAAGCCGGCGTCGAAGCGCGCCCTCGCCTCGTGCGTGAGCCACACGAAGTAGGCGCGCATCGCGTCGACGCCGCGGCGATCCGTAATCGGCCCGTGGCCCGGGACGACGATCTCCGGGCCGAGCGCCAGGATCCGGTCGCAGGCAGCGATCCAGTTGGCGACCGGGCCTTCCCAGACGATCGGCGTCCCTTCGACAAAGAGGATGTCGCCCGTGAACACGCAGCCGGCGTCGGGCACATGGACGATCAGATCGCCCCGCGTATGCGCCGGACCGACCTCGAAGAGCTCGACCGCGCGGTCACCGACCCGGAGCGAAAGGCTCTTGTCGAACGTCCGGGTCGGCAGCTTCGTCTCTCCGACCTCGTCGAAGGCAAAGGGCCCGAAGGCGCGCTTCACGAAGCGCCCGAGGGCCGAATCCTGACTTCCGAGTCCCGCCGCGAGGCCAGCCAGGACTGCTGCCGGGAGGTGCTTCATTTCTTCCGCGGTCGCGCGGGAGGCGATGATCTCGGCGCCTTCGACCAAGGCGTTCCCGAAGCAGTGGTCCCCGTTCGCGTGGGTGTTGACGAGCTGCCCGATCCGCCGCGCAGCGCGGGGCTCGGCGCGCTGCATGGCGTCCAGCATCTGACGCGTGAGGCGAAGATCGAAGAGCGTGTCGACGAGCAGCGACTCCTCGCCATCGACCACGAGCCCGGCGTTGCTCCAGCCCCAGGAGCCATCGGGCTGGAGATAGGCGTGAAGACCGCGACCGATCTCCTGGAGTCCCTTCTCGAACCGAAAGCGCGGAAGACCAAGCTTCGAGAAGCGCATGCCTAGCTCTGGCCCTCGCGGAAGACTTCGCCCGCGAGCCGCATGGCCTGGACCATGCGGGGTGTCCCGACGTAGGGAAGGATCTGCACGAAGAGCTCCGCGATGTCGTCAGGGGTGTGGCCGATGTTGAGGGCGCCGCGGATGTGGAGCTTCAGTTCTTCCGTCATGCCGAGAGTCGCGAGGGCGACGAGCGTGAAGAGGCTCCGATCCTTGACGTCGAAGCGACCACCGCGGGCCCATGAGTCGGCATAGCAGTGCTCGACCGCGAGCCGCGCAAAATCCTGTCCCGCCGGCGTCTTCACGGGCACACCGCCACCGTGATTTCGCCAGGATGGCGTGAAGACCTGATCGAGGATTGCCTCGGCCTTCGCGGTCCGGCTGCGTCCGTCGTCCGCGCTGGCTCGGGAGGATCCGGATTTTGCAGCGGCGTTCATCCCCGGGCGCGCGGCTGAAGCGCCGCCGGTCTCGACCGCCTGCATATGGGCCTGCAGGCGTGCGGCCGCCTCGTCGAAGCTCCGCTCTTCGAGGCTGAAGCGATCGAAGCGCCAGCCCGCCTTCGTGCGGATGGCGTGGCCCCGGTAGATCCCACCCATGCTCATGTGGAGAACCTGCATCAGGGTTTCGCTGCGGGCCTCGTCGCCGTCGAGCTCGATGCGATGGTTCGTCATGAAATGAAGGACGCCGGGGAATGGCGCCAACGCCTTCTCGAACCAGCTGCGGATCGCCCCGATTCCCTTCACGATGGACTCGCCTTCGACGTACTGGTCGACACTCCCGAAATCGAGCGTCGCATCGGGCGTGAAGACCTCCGCCAACAGGTCGAAGTTCGCGCTGTCGACCGCGTGGGCATAGCGGTGCAGGAGCTCGGTGATCTCGATCCGGTCGGCGGCCTCGGCGAGTCGCTGCTGCTCGGCGTCCTTGTCTTTTTGGTGTCCCATCTTTTCTCCTTCAGGCGCTGGCTTCGATTCGATCTGATTTCGCGGCCACGGCGGTTTGCGTGGGACGCGCTCAATCGGGGATCGCGTAGCCCTCGGGCAGTGATCCCTGCATGATGGTCATTCGCATCTCGCGCTCGACGATTCGCCAGCCCTTCGCCGTCTTGCGAACCCGATCGACGTAGAGCCCCGAGCTCGAGATCACGAGCTGGTCCTTCCCCATCTCGCCTCGGGCCATCTG
>JANNQH010000874.1:0-2178 GCA_031400655.1 Deltaproteobacteria bacterium
CGGCCTCGACGGCGGCGGCGGTCAGCCCGTCGTGGGCAAAGACGACGTCGATCTCCTGCAGCTCCTCGAGATTGAAGAGGCGCATCGCGGTCGCGACCGGGACGTAGGCCGCGTCGTCGATGTCCATGCCGAGAATCTGCCCCTTCGGCTCCATCACGCCGACGACTCGCAGACGCGAGCCCGCGATCCGCACCGTCCGGCCGAGGGCGCTCTCTTCGCCAAACAGCTCGTGCTTCAGCTTCGGCCCGATCACCGCGACCGAACCGCCACGACGCGGATCGCCCGCCGGCAGGAACGTCCCCTGCCCGACCCCGGCCTTCAGGATCAAGGGGAAATCGTGGGTCGTCCCGTAGATCATGACGCTGCGCCCGCGCGCGTTGCCTTCGACGCGCGCCTGCCCGATCGCCACGGGGACGACGGTCTGCAGGATCGAGACCCGCGCCAGCGCCTCCGCGTCATCGATCGTCAACTTCTGGTTGGCGCCGAACAGCGCCGACGGAACGCCGTGGGTCTCCGTCTTGCCCGGATTGATCTGGAGCACGTTCGTCCCGAACTGTGAGAACTCTTCGACCATGTAGCGCCGCGCGCCCTCGCCCAGCGACGTGAGGAGGATGACGGCGCCGACGCCGATCGCGATACCGAGCATCGAGAGCGCGGTCCGCAGGCGGTGACCCTGGAAGGTGCCGAGCGAGAGGCGCAGCAGATCGACGGGATCGAGTCGCGGCATGTTCGACCTCCCCTAACGTCCCTGGAGCGCGTCGACGGGATCGAGGCCGGCGGCTCGCCAGGCGGGCAGGACGCCGAACAGGATGCCCGTCACGAGCGACAGCACGAGGACCGCGGCGATCGCCCACGCGGGCGTCACGATCTCGACCGCCGGATAGAGCGATTGGCCGAAGGCCACGAGCGCTGTGCCGAGGGCCAGGCCGATGGCGCTTCCGGCGATCGAAAGCAGCGTGGCCTCGATCAGGAAGAGCGCGAGGATCTGGCGGCGATTGGCGCCGATCGCCTTCATGAGGCCGACCTCGTCCGTCCGCTCCGACACGGCCACGAGCATCACGTTCATGATCCCGATTCCCGCCACCGCGAGGCTGATCGCAGCGATGCCCGCCACCGCGAGGGTCAGGATGCGCAGGATCGACGACAGCGACGCCATCACCGCATCCTGGCTGATGCAGGTGAAATCCTCTTCGTCGTGGCGCTCGATCAGAAGCGTCTTCACCTGCGAGATCACACGTCCCTGATCCGAGCGCGGCGCGAGGTCGAGCATCACGCGGGCGAGCGAGCTCTTGTTGGCGAGCCGCATCACGGTCGCGACCGGTGCAAAGACGGTCTCGTCGATCTGCAGGCCGAGCTGGCTCCCGCGCTCGGCGAGCACTCCGATGACGCGCATGCGCGAGCCACTGATTCGCACCGTCTGCCCGAGCGGATTGGCTTTCCCGAAGAGCTCCTCGGCGACCTCGTGACCGAGCACGATGACGGCCCCCCCGCGGTCCAGGTCGCCCCCCGGCAGGAAGCTTCCAGAGGCGAGCTCGAGACGCTGCGCGCGCTCGAAGGCCGCGACGGTGCCGACGATCGGGACCTGCCGGTTGCGGCCGGCGTGGCGGATCTTGCCGGAGCTCACGGCGATCGGGACCACCGTTCGAACGGCCGAGATGCGGCGGCCGAGATGCTGCGCGTCGGCGAGGGTCAGATCGTTCGGCATGCCACCGACCCCGATCGGCATGCCGCCCGTCGTCTCGTTGCGGCCCGGTGCGATCACGACGATCGAGCTGCCGAGGCTCGCGAACTGGTCGGTGACATAACGCAGCGCGCCCTCGCCGATCGCCGTGAGACAGGTGACGGCCACGACGCCGATCACGACCCCGAGCAGCGACAGCGCGCTACGACGACGGTTCTGCAGCAGCGCCTGGCCGGCGAGGCGGAAGAAATCGGCAACGATCATGCGGAGGGACCTCCGAGAGCGACGCCGGAATCGACTCCGAAATCAAAGAGCCGATTCAGGTCGGTCACGTCGGCGCCCGCGACGCGCTTGACGATCGTGCCGTCGCGCAGCACGAGGACGCGGTCGGCGCGGCGCGCGACGGCGGGGTCGTGGGTCACGACGATGACGGTGCGCCCCTCGCGGTGGAGCGCGCCGATCACGTCGAGGACCTGGGCGCCCGAGCGCGAGTCGAG
>JANNQH010000875.1:0-2328 GCA_031400655.1 Deltaproteobacteria bacterium
AGCCTCGAAACGTCTGGATCTTCATGTGCCGCGTCATCGCCGAGCCGGCCGGGCCCAGCAGCATGTGGGCGCGTAGATGACGCTTGTGGAAGAGCTTGATCAGCGCTTCGTCGTGGCGGCCTTCTTTTGCGTCGCGCAGGACGAAGGCCTCCAGCTCGGCCTCGCCCTCGAGCCACGACGCAGGGCGATGCCCTAGCAGCTGATGCAGATCGTCGAGATCGTCCTGCGAGAGCGCGTCGCCGATCTCGTCTGCCCGCGCGACGTGCCGCGTCATCCGGAACAGCGTGCGCAGCTGGTACTTCACGAACTCGTCCTCGACCGGCAGCGTGCGGAGCTTGTGGACGAGCTGGTCGATCGCGACCTTGCCCCGGGATTCACGGGGCGTGGGTGTCTCGACCGTCGGCAGCTCGAGGTCGTAGATCTCCGCCAGCGCCTCGGTCGCGAAGAGATTCGTCTCGTAGCACCACTGCATGTTCGTCATCAGGTCCGAATCGGGCGCGGGGTTGCGAAGCGCCGCGCTGAAGGCGAGCTCGTTGGTCAGCGTGAAGGCGAAGTGGTGGCGCATGAGCGCATCGACGTCGACGGGCTTGCCGGACAGCTCCTCGTAGCGGGCGTAGAGCGCCTTGAAATCTCCGTAGCCGATGATCGTGTCGCGCTGGCGCCAGGCGGCGAGGTCCATCATCGGGTCGCCGATGTGGCCGATCTCGACGTCGAGGACGGCGACGATGCGGCCCTTCTCGGTGTGGAACTGACCCGAGTCCCAGACGATCGCGGATTCACGGCCGCGGGAAAGCGGCGGGTTGCGTTTCAACCAGGCGAGCGAGAACTCGATGAATGGATTGGGGAGCTTCTTCACGGAGCGGAACAGCCGCTCATACTGGCGGATGCCGAGGGTTCCCGATTCGGCCGGCGTCGCCGCCCGCAGCACGCCGGCCTTCACGAAGGGCTCGACCGGGAGCGCGTGGAGGCGCGCGAGGATCTGGAGATATTCGTCGACGGCGCGGTGTCGCTCGTCGTCGCTCGATTCCGTGAAGTCGTTGCGGCCGCCGACGCGGTCCATCACGTAGGCAAGCGGGGATTCGATCAGGCCGTAGATCTTCGGCGTCGGGATGCCGTGCTCGTGCATCGTCCGCTGGAGCACCATCTCGTGGGCGAGGGGGAAGACGAGGGGCATGTCGGTCCGGTCGCCGCGGACGCAGAGCTCGAGGGTCTCGCCATCGCGCAGGACATCCGCGAACCAGACCGGCCGCCAACGCGGCTGGCGGGCGATCTGTACGACCCGGCCGCCGACGTTCCGCTCGAGCCAGGTGACGATCTTCGCGGTCGACGTCTCGGTCAGCTGCTCCCGTTCCATCGTCACTCTCCCTGGTCTTCGGTGGCCCGGCGAGTCGGCGACCTTCGCGTCCCGGCAGAACCGGGACCTCGTCGCGGGCGCAGCAGCAGGACTTCCATGTCGATCCGGGTCTCCGTCCAGTGGTCTTTGTAATCCATCAGCGGGCCCATGTCGTATTTCAGGATGGCATCTTCGGCGAGCCAGGCGATCTGCTCCTGCTGCATCAGGTTTCCGATCGAGAACGGCGCCCAGTCGTCGGCGTAGCTGAATTGTTGTCCGCGGTAGACCGTGCCCGCGAGACCGCCGAAGATGAAGCCGATGTCCCGCTCGCCCGCGCGCGCGAAGATCACGCGCGCCGAGCCCGAGACGGCGAGTCGCCGCACCATCCCCGAGTAGAAGAGCGTCGAGTAGCGGTCACCCATTCCGCGCCGGGCGATGCCTTTCCAGCTCGTGCGCTCGACTTCAAGCATGCGCGTAAAGACGGCTTCCGCCTCGCCGGGCGAGCGCGGCGAGACCCGTTCGAATTCGACACCGGCGTCCCGAGCCCGGCGCGTGGCCTGCCGGAGTCGGCGCCGGAGCAGCCGCGAGCGCCGCGCGAGAAAACCATCGAGGCCCCCTTCGAGCGATGCACTGCAGACGGTCACAGTCTTGATGCGGTAGATCTCGAAGCGCGGGAGGAAGCTCCGGAGGATCCGTTCGCGGAGCGCATCGCCGGGGATGACGCCGCTCAGCAGGAGCGTCTCAGGCTCGCCATGGCAGGCGCGTTCGGCGAGAAAGGCTTCGAGCAGGTCCGCCGCGTCCGGACCGTGCAGCGGGGAGCCGAAGAACCAGAGCGAGTCGAGGGGCTCGAGGGTGGGTCCGAGGTCGGGATGATCGCGTTCGGCCAGGGCGAGCAGACTCGAGCCGCTCTCGCGCAGGTGGAGCGTTCGTTTCGGGAAATACGATTCCTGGAGCGAGAGCTGCCATTCGGTTCGGCAGCAGAAGGGGTCGCCCTG
>JANNQH010000876.1:0-44149 GCA_031400655.1 Deltaproteobacteria bacterium
CGCTGCGACGACCGCCCGCGCCCGAGCGATCCCGGCAGATTCGAGCACTCCCTCGTCGGCGGCCGAGGCGAGCAGCACGGGATGCGGTCCACCCTCGAGTCGCGCCACGACGGCAGGATCTTCGTCGACGATGACCTGCGCGACGCCACTGCGCGCGAGCTCCGCGCCGACGCGCTGTCCGAGTCGGCCATAGCCGCAAACGATGACGTGGCCCTGCATCGTGGCGAGCAGTCGATCCATCGATTTCCTCCCCATCCATTCGCGGACACGGCCCGCGATCAGAAACTCTGCCGCCGCGGCGGCCGTGTAGAGCGAGGCGCCGACGCCAACCAGGATGAATGCCGACGCGAAGAGTCTTCCGGCCGGGCCGAGCGGTCGAGCCTCGCCATAGCCGACCGTCGCGAGCGTCGTGACCGCCATATAGAAGCCGTCGATCCAGCTCATCGCGCCAATCCATTTAAAGCCGATCGTCCCCACTCCGATCAGCATCGCGAGCACGCCAAGCCCCACCTGGAGGTGGCGCGCCGTCGTGGCATCGCGGTCGCGTATGCCACGCCACTGCGGCGCATCGTCCCGGCTGGATTCGCTTCCCATCGCGCGGAGTGTCCTTGATCCTCGCGGATCACGCGAGTGATCGGTCGCGTGGGAAATAAGCCTTTAAACGCCTATCCGCACCCGCCTGACCATTCCACTTCCCGCCGGCGACCCAGCGAGCGGCTCAGCGTCGGCAGGCTGTGGCCCGGGGCTGGGCGCGAAAACGCGGTGCGAGAATCCGGCGGGCGCAGGCCGAATCCGAGTGGCTCCCCTTCGTTTCGGACGATCGAGCCATGTGCTTGGCCCCGACGGATGATTCCCGGCGGGTGCTTGAAGATGTTCTGGCGTTTCAGCTCTGCGTGATGGACCGAGAGCTGGGCCCCGCTACGACGTAGCGACCGCTCGATTCTTCCGGCCCTTCATTCGCCACCTACTGAGTCGGCGTGAGAATCATTATTAAATGAGGAAAAGACCTTGTGTTTTCGGATTGATAGGCAGACTATCACCGAGAGTCCCTGTCGCGAGTCCCGCCGGGGCGACTGCTTCGTGGATGGACGAATGTCCCGATCATGAGGTCGAGTAGGGCCACCCAGGAGAAGTCCAAGAAATCATTCGAGCGCCGCACGGGAGCTCGGTCCTCTCTTGGGAACTAATGAAAGGACCGATGCCATGGGCGATCTGAGCCAGCGTCTCTCGAGATCGAATCCCTATCGATCGACTCGCTGGCTGCGGAGCCTGGGGATCATGGCCTGCGTTGGGCTGCTCTTCTCCGCAGCGACCGCCGGGGGGCAGGCCGCCCCGAGCGCGGCTCCATCGGGCCCGCAGGCGCGCACGCAAGCCTGGAAGGTGCACGGCGTCAGGAGCAACCAGCCCATCTACCGCCGCAGTGGCGAGATCCTCGTCGAGTATGAGAAGGGCGCGAAGCGGGACATCACGCGGGACCCCGGGCTGGCCTCCATGATCCGCGGCAAGCGGGAAGCTCGCGGCGACATCGAGGCCCTCACGTTCGACGAGGATACGGTCGGGTTCGAGGCGATCCGCGACCAGCTCCTCGCGACGGCCGGAGTGCGGCGCGTGGAGCCGAACCTCGTCCTCTCGACGGAGCAGGTGCTCGCGAACCCGCGAGCGCACGCCGACTACTCCTCCAAGCAGTGGCACCTCGACCCCGACAAGCGTGGGCGCGCCGCAAGCCCGCGAGATCGCTCGCAGGTGATGCGGCGCCTCGGCGCGCGCGCTTCGCGTAGTGAGGCCACCCGAATCGGTGTCATCGATACCGGCGTCGACTACCACCACATCGAGTTCACGGGGCGCACCCTGCCCGGTGTGAATCTGATCAGCCATCCGTACCCGGGCGAAGACCCCGCGAGCGAGGGCGACCAGAACGGCCACGGCACGAGCGTGGCCGGCATCATCGCAGCGGCGGACGACGGGGCCGGAGTCCTCGGCATCGACCCGCGCGCCGAGATCTGCAGCATCAAGACCTTCAATCGCGATGGCGACGGCTACCTCGAAGACATCATCGCGGGCATCGACTGGGCGATCGCCAACCGGA
Source organism: Deltaproteobacteria bacterium (assembly GCA_031400655.1). Taxonomy (GTDB): domain Bacteria; phylum Myxococcota_A; class UBA9160; order UBA9160; family UBA4427; genus UBA4427. Next base: position 2,087 of record JANNQH010000876.1, read on the forward strand.
TCCAGCTGATCAACCTATCGTTCGGAACCTACGAGTACTCGGCGCTGCTCGAGGAAGCGATCCTCCGCGCCCAGAGCGCGGGCATCCTGCTGGTCGCGGCGGCGGGCAACGACGCAGCCGATACGGCGATGTTCCCCGCCGCCTTCGACGGCGTGCTCTCGGTCGGCGCCCATGACCAGGGCGGATGGACCAGCCTGTTCTCGAACTGGGGCGCGAGCGTCGACTTCCATGCGCCCGGCGATCGGCTCCTGACGACCGATCTCTGGCACGACGGGATCAGCCCCTACACCGTGTTCACGGGCACCTCAGCCGCCGCGGCCTACGCGACCGGTGTCGCTTCCCTGCTCCTCGAGAACGGGGAGTCCGCCGATTCCGCAGCGACCCTGATGCGAGAGAACGTCATCGCGCGTCCGAACGACCGTCACGTGCGGCCCTTGCCCGACCTGTGGCTGAACGACCGACTCATCATGGCTCGCCTGCTCGGCGAGCAGTACGCGGAGCCCACGATCGTCTCCTTCACGACGAATCAAAAGGTCTTCGCGCACGCTGACGACGTCACGGTCCGCTACGAGATCCAGAACACCGGGACGCGTCCCAGCCCAAAGACCCCGGCCTGGCTCGTGGTGAAGGAGGGAGACGACGCGCGACGCATTGAGCTCGCGCGCATTCCCCGCCTCGCCCCGGGCGAGCACCACGCGGCGAGCCGCGTGATCGCCGCGTCCCAGCTGCTCGGGCAGACGGGCAGCCCCGGCTCCGGCCCCGACACGATCCCGCATCGGGTCCGGGTCGAGCTCACGCTCGCCGACTTTCCGCTCGCGACGGCCGCGCCCCGGCAGCTTCTCATCAACGACGATCTGTTGGTGGGCGTCGGCGTTCGCGCGATGTGGGTGAGCCCGCTCGACTTCAACGACGCGGAGGCCGAGCGGACACTCTACGCCACGGCGGAGAACGCGGGCCGCACTCGCGTCGATGATCTCGTGGCCAGGGTGTACGCCGTGAACGCCGTGCACGAGGGGGTCGGCCGGGCACCCAAGACCGATCTCGGCACGATCGCGATCGGAAGCCTGATGCCGGGAGAGATCATCGAGCTCCGGCTTCCGCTCACGGGCTTCGAGCCTCCTCCGAAACTGGTGACCTTCTGGATGGAGATCGAGCACCAGGGCCGGCCGCTGAGTCGTACCCTCCAGGGCTATCGCTACCCCCGAGCCGGCGGCCGCGCGAAGCCGGAGTACGCCTGGGCGGTCCACCGGGACATCGCGGAGCAGGCCGTCCTGCTACTCGAAGATCAGGGGATCCATCTCCCCGACCTCGCACCGGGCTCGCTCTATCGGGGGAGCCCGAGCATCTTCAACACCTGGCCGGAAGAGATCGGGACGGGGCTCCCCTTGGCGGAGTGGACCGATCCGAGTTACTGGACCGACGCCGAGCTCGCATCGGGTGCAGCCACCTTCGGGTTGCAGAACTTCACGCTGATCGACGGCGCGAATGATGCGGACGGCGTCGACATCGCCTTCGGCTACACGTACGAGGACAACTTCGACAGCCACTTCTGGATCGTCGACAACTCCGACGACGATGGTCTGGATTCCGGCGGCAACCACCACAGCGCACTCTCGAAGCTGCGCGCGCTCTTCTACGGGCGGAACCCCGCGAAGGGCGTACCGGCAGACAGCATGCTCGCCTACGGGGCGATCGACCACTACAACGCCGGCTACAAGCAGGCCGCCTGGTGGTTCCTCGGCCACGCTGTCCACCTGATCGGAGACCTCTCGGTCCCGAGCCACGTCAACGACGAGAACTACCACGGCTTCTGGGGCGCGACCTATCACGATTGGATGGACAAGGGAAACAACGACCGCTGGGATTTCAGCGACGCGGCGGCGCAAGGCGGCTTCGTCAATCCCTTCAGCCCCGCGGCCGCGGGCGACCCGGTCCGCTACCTCGCCTACACGACCGCGCAGATCGGTAACGCCTTCCCTTACGCAGAAACGAACTACGGCAGCCATGACGGCTTCAAAGGCAACCGAACGGCCGGCGGCGATACGCCGCACTACGACGCGGCGATGCAGGCGCTCTTCGCGACGCTCGCTCCGAGACCGATCGAGGTGTGGCACGTCAACAAGGACGAGGTCGACGACTTCTTCTTCGGATGTGAGCTCGTCGATTTCATTGGATTTGAAGACCCGGCAGATTGCTGGGGCGGCCCTGACGGCCACATCGACAAGGACAACACCGACGACGACGACCTCCCCCAGGTGCCTGGCAACCTCGACGGGAATGGCAACGACAGCGACGGCGACCTGACTCGTATTGGGACGGTCAACTACCCCTATGCGATCCGGGCCGCGGCAGGGCTCATCTACTACTTCGCCGTCCAGACGGGTCAGATCGCCATCACCGTCTCGAATACGAACAGCAGTGGTCCGGGTTCGCTGCGCGATGCGATCGCGATCAGCCCGCCCGGCAGTGTGATCGAGTTCGCTGCGAGCCTGTCGGGCGGAACCATCGCGCTCAGCTCGGGCGACCTCGTGATCGACAAGGATCTGACCATCGACGCGTCGGCGCTTGCGGCCGGCGTGACGCTCGACGGTCTCGGTCTGGACCGGATCTTTACGATCGCCCCGGGCGTCACCGTCCGCCTGGTCGGTCTCGACATCCGCGGCGGCTCGCAGACCTCGGGCGGAGGGATCTACAACGACGGCGATCTCTCGCTCGTCGATTGCAGCTTCGAGAACAACCACGCGAGCAGCTGGGGCGGTGGTCTCTTCAACAACGCAACGGCCACGGTCGAGCGATGCACGTTCTCGGGCAATACCTCGGGAAGCGTGGCGGCCGCCCTCTGGAACAACCAGAACGCGACCCTGACCGTGATCAATTCGACGGTATCGGGGAACAACGCCTACTGGAATGGCGGTGCCCTCTTGAACTACCAGGGCAACGTCTCGCTGATCCACTCGACGATCACGGGCAATACGGCCGGCAATGGCTTCGGCGGCCTGGGCGGCGGCCTCGACAACGACGCGGGCACGATCCATCTGGAAAACTCGATCGTGGCGGGCAACAGCGCCTTGCTCGCAGCGAACGTCGCCGACATCAGCAACCGGAATGGGGGCACCATCACGTCCGCCGGTAGGAACCTGATCGGCGACAACACGACGGTCGGCGTCCAGTTTCCAGTCGGGCCGCTGGTCGGTACCGCCGCCAGTCCCCGCAATCCGCTGCTGGCAGCCCTCGCCAGCAGTGGCGGCCCCACGCTTACGATGTTGCCGCTCCCGAACTCCCCCGCGATCGATGCAGCGCTCGTAACCGGGCTCAGTCCCACGACGGACCAGCGAGGCGTGTCTCGTCCGAAGGGGCCTGCAGCCGACCTGGGCGCAGTCGAGCTCACGCGCACCCACGTCTATCAGCTCGTCGGCGTGACGACCGCGGGGGGCGCGCCAGTCAGCGGCGCTTTCACCTTCAACGGCACCACCGGCACAATCGATTGGGTCCGCATCACGACCGCCCCCGATCCCGCATACAGTCTGCTCGCAGACACCTTCAACGTTTTTGGCGCTCTCTTGGTCTACACACCCGAGCACCAGCTGGTGGCCGGGAGCTCGACAAACACCATCGTTCTCAACTTCGGCGCCTATCTGGGGATGCAGACGTCCTACGTGCTCACACAGGAGCCCAATCCCGGAGGCCCCTCCTACATCTATGTCGCCCAGTCCAACGGCTACGACCGAGTCACTGGATCCGTCGTCGAGTACTTGCCGGAGCCGACTTCGGGTGTGGCCTTTCCCGCCGCGGTGCTGACACTAGTCGGGTTGGCGCAGGGCGCGTCGCGACGGCGGAGAGCGCGGGCCAAAGAGGCGATCGGGAGCCAGTCGGCGGCGGCGTAAGCGGACGCGGTGAGGAGAGATGCCATGCGGCGTGCGCGGATACGCCGGCTGGTGCTCAAGCCTCTCGCGAGCGCGAGTCGCCTTCCTGCACGACGACCTTGTCGCGCTCGATGATCTTGCGGAACCCCGCATCCGTCGTGGCCCAATCGACCACATCGACCCGGTAGGGAAGATCGGATTCCGAGAAGGCATCGACGATCGCGGCGTGGGTCGCGAGCGGGAGAGACCGATCGGCCACGACGACGAGGTCGAGATCGGAATGTTTCTTCGCGGTGTGGCGGGCGCGGGAGCCGAACGCCCAGACTTCGAAGGCGGGTACGTGTCGACGGAGGATCTCGCGCACGATCGCCCAGTGCTCCGGCCGGGTCTCGATCGGCGGTCGATCAGACATGGCGCGCTTCGAGGCGCCGCAGCAGATCGCGGGCATCGACGATGAAGCGAAGCGTGCCGTCGTAGACCTGGCGGGCCTTGGTCTGGTCGTAGGTATGCGCGGTGATGTTGCGAAGCAGTCGGTATTCGAACCACGGGTCCACTTCGGCGATCAGCCCCTTCTCTGCCGCGGCCCGCACGATGTCGCGAAAGCTCGACTCGTCGACCTCTTCCGGACTCGCCGCTTCGGCTTCGAGCTGGCGACGGATCATCTTGATGCTGATCTCGTAGACGAACTCGAAGTTCTGGATCACGCCGGCGAGGAGGGTATTCCTGACCTTCGCCGACTGGTGATCGAACCACGCTGCGTCCCCGACGATTTCGAGGCCGGCTTCGAGCGAGGCAATCGAGTTGCGCAGCGGAGTCAGGTCGAGGGGCATTTTCGATCCGACGGACATGCAGCGCGACCGGACGTGATCGCCGCACGTCGAGTACACATCAGAAGCCGTCCCGGGACAACTCGATGCCCAGTCGGGCGCGTTTCCGACGGCGGCCCGAGACGCACCCGCTTCCGCAACCGAGCGAAGCACGCATCGCGCTCGGAGCGGTCCCAGCGCCTGCGGCCCAGCGAAGCGCGCGTTCGCGCGCGGAGTGGAAGGAATGGCTCCCCTTCGTGGCCGAATATCGAGCTCTTTGCGTAGCCCCAGGGGAAGAATTTCGACGAGTTCTCGAGGGCGTGGGCGCGATTCGGTAATCGGCGTGACGTCGATCTACCGGCGAAAGACTGCCTCCAATCCCGGGCCAGCGTACGAAGTCTGCCTGGTTCCGCGGTTCATCGTCTGACAACGGCCTGAGGGGCGCAAACTCGCGACTCGTTCGGCCCACGATTTTGATCGCTCACCCAGTTCGCCGACTGGTCGGAGATGTCGTGGCCGAGTGAACCTGGGGCCACGGCATTCCGACGGACGATCCTTGCGGCACTGTCATTGTGGGGACTCTGTGTCATCCCGCCGGTCTGGTCCTGGTGGATCCCTGGCCGTCGCCGAATACCTCCGCCACGAGCCCGAGAAGACGCACCTGCACGAAGTCATTCGCGCGGAGCTCGTCCCATTTCTTGCCCGCGCGAGATTTCATGGCGCTCCTGTCGCTCGGTTCGTTGAGCGCGAGATCTGCGCCTACCTCGAGTACGGCGTGCTCGCGCATGGATTCATCCGCGTCCATTGCGACGCCTGCAGCCACGATCGTCTCGTGGCGTTCTCGTGCAAGGGCCGGGGCTTCTGTTCGTCCTGCCGCGGTCGCCGTATGGCCGACACGGCGGCGTATCTCGTCGACCGGGTGCTCCCCGAAGTCCCGATCCGGCAGTGGGTCCTGACGTTCCCCTATCCACTGCGATACCGATGCGCCTGGAACGCCAAGCTCGCGAGCGCGGTCTTGCGCTGACCCTTCGATCGGTCTTCGCGGATCAGCGGCGCCGCGCGCGAGCGCTGTTTGGGATTCGCAAGGGGCAGTGCGGCTCGGTCACGTTCCTCCAACGGTTCGGCTCGGCACTGAACCTGACGCCGCACTTTCATTCACTCGTCCTCGACGGCGTCTACCGCGGGCCATCGCACAGGCTCGGAGGCTTCGCGGGGCTTCCGCCTCCCGAGATAGAAGACGTAGCCCGGGTGCTGGCGGAGACGGCCCGCCGCATCCTGCGTGCTCTCGAGCGGGATAGCATCGACGAGGGACATGACACCGTCGCTCGAGCCGATCCGCTGATGGCGATGACCGGCGCGGCCTCGATACCCCCTCGCATCGCGATGGGTCCCGAACGGACGACTCGTGGCGAAGACGCAGGGATTGCGTGGGCTCTTCGTGATCGATCTCGAGCGCCGCACGTCGCGGCTTGCCGGACTCGCTGCGTCGTCCGACGAATCATGGATGAACCAGATTGCCCGAAGCTCGACCGATTGCGACGAGGGCTCCCTTTCGGGTTATCGAATCCCGATCCATGATCGTGATTCGTCGTTCATCCGAGCGTTCGATCCGGCGCTCATGAGCGCTGCTGTCCATCCGGTGGAGCCTCCAGCCCGAGGCTCGAACCTCGATGCGTGCGCCGATTGATGCGCCCGGCCAAGTTGGTCGGGATGTAAAAGCCGGATCATTCTGATCGGGGAGGTGCTTGCTCGCCGGGCGATCCGGCAGTACCTCGGCCAGCATGGCGACGAATGAAACGACCAGGGCTCGGCGACCGATCGATCCGAGGCGCGTTCAGTGCTCACCGAGTGGACGGTCCGATCGAATGTCACTCGAACGGGCCATCCAAAGATTCCTCTCCGTCTCCGACGCGAAGAGGGGCTCTTCGTGCGGATCCGGGCGCGCGGGATACGCTGAAATGACTCGTCGCCGAATATGTAACAAGAGAGGATCATGATGATCAGCGAAACGCGAGTGCTCGAGCTTCTTCACGGCCGGGATGCCGCTTTCATCAACGCGGACATCGAGGCCTATCTGGCGTTGTGGGAGCCGGAGGGCACGATCGAGTTCGGGGCGCATCGCTTCGTCGGTGCGGAGGCGATGCGGCAGGCGATCGTCGCCGCCTGGAACGTCTCGCGCGCGCTCCACATGGAGACGCGTGCCTACGCGATTCACGGTCGTTCGATCCTGAACGAGTACGTGATCGTCTGGGAGGACCGGCGGACGGGAGCGCGCACGGTTGCGGCGGGCATGGGGGTTCTCGAGGTCGGAGAGCGAGGTCGGTTCACGTACCTGCGTGACTACATCGAGACGACGGGCGCCCCGCGGCCGAGCGCGCTCGAGCTGCCGGCGGTCCGGAAGCTTTTCGACGGGGCGGGCTGAGGGCAGACGAGCCGCCTGGCCGAACGGCCAGGTTTCGCGATCCAGGTGCTTCGCGTGTCACCCCTACCGCCAGTCCGCTGGCCGGCGGGACCATTCCCTCCTGCGAAGTCGACGACCGTCATTCATTCGTCTCCCGGGCCCGACAGCGCGCCCGTCGTCACGCGCACGAGTGCTCGTCCGATTTCGGGAAGACGACCCTTCGCAATTCGACTCGTCGGGCCGCTCACGATCATCGCCGCGAGCGGCTGGCCGTCTGCGGACAGGATCGGCGCGCCGACGACGCGCGCGTCCGCGATGATCTCGCGATCGTTGACGGCATAGCCTCGACGGCGCACCCGCGCGAGCGCCGCATCACCATCGAGGTCGGGATGGGCACGGCGCAGGTCCGCGAGCTCGTCTGCGGAGAGATGCGCGGCGATTGCCCGCGCGGCCGAGCTGTGGATCAGCGGCAGCTCGGCGCCGACCGGCGCGGCGATTCTCAGCGCGTGCCGGCTCTCGACGACTTCGCGCACGCGCAGCCGCGCATCCTCTAGCGCGACGAGCATGACGGTCTCGCCCGTCTCGTCGCGCAGGCTCTCCATCCGGGGTCGGAGTATCGCGACGAGGCTGGCTGCGGAGGTACGGCGCGCGAGTCTCGCCAGGGTCGGCGCGATGCGCCAACGCCCGTCCGCGGTTCGATCGAGCCAGCGCGCGGCGTGGAGCGTCACCGCCAGGCGGTGTGCGGCGCTCTTGTCGAAACCGATGGCGCGGGCGAGCTCGCTCACGCCGAGGGGTTGGCGCTCGGCGAGCAGCTCGACGAGGCGGCAGGCGTTGTGGACGGATTGAATCTGCTTGACGGTCGACAATGATTTCCCCTAGGCTTCTTGTGAAGACACATACGTATTACATAGTAATACGAACTGGACAAGGGAGATTCAGCATGGCGACCGATTCTCAAGGTTCGGGACTTCCCTGGGTGGACGCGATCGCTAGGTCCTTCGAGCCCGTCTCCTTCGTTGGATTCCATCGCGATCGCCTTCCGTCGCTCGTCGCTCGTCACGGCAAGCTCGTCGCCCGCGATCTCGAGGGAGCGGCGCCCTTCGCCTTCCGCCTGCCGAGCGGTGTCGCCTTCACCTGGTTCCCGTCGCCCGATGGTGTCCGGATTACCGAGGGCGACGACAAAGCCGACACAGTTGTCGAGCTCAATGAAGAGACATTCTCCGAGTTTATCCATCAGCTGCTGACGGCCTCGGGCTCAGTCCAGACGGGCCGCGCCAAGATCGTGCGGGGAAGCATCGTCGGCTGGCAGCGGTTCGAGCCGGCGATTCAATCACTTTGCGAGGGTCGCGAGATCTATGGCCCGCAAGTCTGGGAGACGCTCGTCGATCGGAGAGGCCAACCGCTCGACCTGCGGCGTCGATTCTCGAGAAACGACGATCTCGAAGAGATTCGCCACTACTTTCATACGGCAGGTTTCGTCCATCTGGAAGCCGTCTTCACGCCCGAGGAAATCGAGCGATACGGAGCCGAAGTGGAGCACGTCCGCTCTCGGACGACGCCCGGCGACCCCTTCTCCTGGTGGTCGATCGACGCGTCCGGCCGCGAGGTCGTGACCCGCATCAACTATTGCGGTCGCCATTCGAAGGCGCTCCAGGCGCTTTCTCACGATTCCCGGCTCGAGCGCTTCGCTCGTCTTGCGGGATCGACGTTACGAGTCTGCGACGACCGCCTCGACGGACCGATGGTGTTCATCAAGAATTCGCACGTCGTGAAGGGCAATGGAGATCTTAGTTGGCACGTGGACGACGGGATCGGAGGCCATCCCGTGATGTGTCCCCTTATCCAGGCGGGGGTCCAACTTGACCGCGCGAACGCCGAGAATGGACAGCTCGGCATCCTGGCCGGCTCGCATCGTTATTCGAAGCATTGGATCCAGTGGGGCCAGGAGGAGGGCCTCCCCGCCGTCTTCCTCGAGACCGAACCGGGCGATCTCACGCTCCACTACGGAGATGCGATGCATACGACGCCGCCTCCGACCGGTGCGAATGCCGGGCGTCGTGCCCTCTACTACAAGTTCGCCGAGCCCAAGACGTTCGAGTGGATCCCCGCGGACTGTCACTACAACGACGCCCTCTTCCGCCCGGACACCAGCGGTCGGACGTCGAGCCGGGCGGCTTCGGGAAACTGACGAGCCCCAGCTCACGGTTCGCGGAAGGAGAATGCTGCATGGCCGACCAGGAGATCGAAAAGCGGATCGAGCAATGGGCCGACGCGCTCTACCAGGCGCAGCGGGATCGCGTCCAGATCCCGGGGCCCAGCCGGAGCTACGGCGAGCTCTCGCTTCACGACGCTTACGAGGTCCAGGCCCGAGTCGTCGCGAAGCGCGTCGAGGCGGGCGAGCGTCAGGTCGGCTGGAAGGTCGGTGCGACGAGCTTCGCCATCCTCGAGCAGATGAAGGGCAAGATTGACGGGCCGAGCTATGGCGTCCTGATGAGTGGGACGACGTTCAGCGACCCCGAATACGTCTCCGCCGCCGACTTCTTCGGCATCGGGCTCGAGGCGGAGATCGGGATCGTGCTGGAACATCCCCTGCGAGGGCCGGGCGTCACGAACGTCGACGTCCTTCGCGCTGCGTCCGGCGTGGTGGCGTCGGTCGAGATCCTCGACGGGCGCATCTTGACGGGGACTTCGAGCCTGCAGGACGGGATGGCCGACAACGCCTTCCACGGGGCGTCGGTGCTGGGGACGCGGATGGCGCCCGCGCGGGGCTTCGACTTCCAGCACGAAGGTGCGGTCGTCCGCAAGAACGGGAAGCTCTTCGGGAGCGGCTGCGGGGTCGAGGCGCTCGGCAATCCTCTGAGCGTCGTGAGCTGGCTGGCCAACGAGCTCGCGAAGCACGACCGCCAGATCGATGCGGGACACGTGATCTCGACCGGATCGTTGCTGAAGATCCTGCCCGCTGGCGCCGGCGACGTGGTCGAATTCTCCTTCGCGCATCTGGGCGTCGTTCGCTTCGGCATCGTCGCATGACCAGACCGTGCGCGCGCCCCATGCGGAGGGGCCGCGATGGAGGCCTTCCGTGTGCTTCCGCGCCTGAGTGGGCGCAGGTGATCCGAATCCATCGATCTGTAAAGGAGACGACATGGTCGACGTCCGCCCCCTCGATCCGGCCCTCTTCCTCCCGGAGCCCGCGCCGCGCGCGGTGAAGTACACGATCGTGTCGGTCGACGATCACGTCGTCGAGCCGCCCCACGTCTTCGAGCGCTACCTCCCGAAGAACCTGCGCGAGCGCGGTCCCCGCATTGTCGAAACGCCCGAGGGCCACGAGGTCTGGGCCTTCGACGGCGGCTACCACACGCAGGTCGGCATGAACGCGATCGCGGGTCGGCGTCCCGAGACCGTGCGGTTCGAGCCCTTCCGCTTCGAGCAGATGCGGCCCGGCTGCTATGACGCCGAGGCCCGCGTCAAGGACATGGACGTCGGGGGCATCTGGGCGCAGCTCAACTTCCCCTCGTCGATCACGGGCTTCTGCGGCCGCCACTTCGCCGCCGCGACGGACCGTGAAGTCGGGCTCGCTTGCGTGAAGGCCTGGAACGATTGGATCTACGAGGAATGGATCAGACCCCATCCCGAACGGTTCATTCCCAACGCGATCACCTATCTCACCGATTCCGGCGAAGCCGTGAAGGAGATCCGGCGAAACGCGGAGCGCGGCTTCAGATCCGTCACTTTCCCTGAACGTCCCCAGGCGGTCGGGATGCCCAACCTCTGGGACCGCGCCCACTGGGATCCGATCATCCAGGCGTGCGTCGACACCGCAACGGTGATCTCGCTCCACGTGGGCTCGTCGGGCATGTACCCGATTCCGGAGGGCGCGCCGCAGCTTCAGCTCGGAGCGACGATGTTCGGCCAGCTCTCGCTGGCGGCGTGCTCCGAATGGCTCTGGTCGGGTCATCCGCTCCGCCACCCGACGCTCGAGATCGTGATGTCCGAAGGTGGGATCGGCTGGGTTCCGATGCTTCTCGACCGCCTCGACAACATCATCGACCGCTCGGGGTACGGACTCGGCTGGGAGATGCGTCCCGCGGAGGTGCTGCAACGCAACTTCTGGTTCTGCACCTTCGACGATCCCTCGACGATCGACGCTCGCCATCGCATCGGAGTCGATCACATCCTCTTCGAGACGGACTATCCACACGGCGACGGAACCTGGCCCGACTCGCAGCAGGTCGTCGAGCGCTACTGGGGCCACATCCCAAATCACGAGGTTCGCATGATGTGCAGCGAGAACGCGGCCCGGCTATTCCATCACCCGCTTCCGAAGGTCGTGCTGCCGCAGGATCGGGCATGACCCTCGCCGACGGCTTCGAGACGCTGACCACCGAGTTGCGGGACCGCGTGCTCCTCGCGACGCTGAACCGACCAGATCATCTGAACGCCTTCACGGTCGCCATGGCGGACGAGCTCGAGGCCCTGTTCCGGCAGGCGAGCGAGGACGACGAGGTCGGAGCGATCGTCGTGACCGGAGCGGGTCGCGCATTCTGTGCCGGCATGGATCTGTCGGTTCCGGGGAACGTATTCGGCCTCGACGAATCCCTCCGACCGACCTTGGGCGACATGGAGACGCGACTGGCGGATTCGGCGATCCATGCCGGGGTTCGCGATACGGGGGGACGCGTCAGCCTCGCCGTCTTCGCCTGCAAGAAGCCCGTGATCGCGGCGATCAACGGGCCCGCGGTCGGAATCGGCGCGACGATGACCCTACCCATGGACGTCCGTCTCGTTTCGGACAGGGCACGAATCGGATTCGTCTTCGGCAAGCTCGGCGTGACTCCGGAGGCCTGCTCGACCTGGTTCCTGCCGAGACTGGTGGGGCTGTCCCAGGCGATGGAGTGGATCTATTCCGGTGAGATCTTCGACGCGGGCGAAGCCGTGCGCGCGGGCCTGGCGAAAGCCGTGGTGCCTTCGGATCGCCTCGTCGAGACGGCGATCGAGCTCGCGAAGCGATTCGTTTCGCACCGGTCTCCAGTCTCGATCGCCTTGACGCGACAGATGCTCCTGCGCAACGGCTCCCTCGCCCACCCATTGGATGCCCACCGCATCGAATCGCTCGCGATGTTCTATACCAGCACCGGCGACGGCAAGGAAGGCGTGCGTTCGTTCCTCGAGAAGCGTGATCCCGACTTTTCGAGCAAGGCGAGTGAAATGCCCCCTTTCTATCCGTGGTGGAGCGTCTGAGTGTCGATCCGGATGAAGGTCGATGCCGGGAATGCATTCTCCAGGGAAGCCGACGATCGGGATCCCCGCTCGGTCCGCATCATTCGCCAGCGCGCGATGGATCACGTTTGTGGGGCCGGTGGACGGTACGAGACGGCGATGGAAGTCGTGAACGGGGTGAAGCTCCCGGTCTTCGTCCAGCGTCATCGTTCGGTCGTGGATCTTCTCGACGAGGCGGTCGCGCGATTCGCCGATCGCGCCTTCATGTCGTTGAACGGGCACACCTGCTCGTACGCAGCGGCGGCCGAGGCGTCGGAATCGATCGCACGAACGCTGGCGGAACGCCACGGCGTTCGACCAGGCGACCGAGTCGCGATCTTCGCGGCGAACAGCCCGGATTGGTTCCTGACGTTCTGGGCGACGATGCGCCTCGGCGCGATCGCTTGCGCGTTCAACGGGTGGTGGACGGGCGAGGAGGCTCGAAACGCGATCGACCTCGTCGATCCCGTGGTGTTGCTGGCGGACGCGGGTCGGGCGGCTCGGCTCACCGACGGCCCCCTCGAAGTGCCGCTGCTCGACGTCGCCCGTGACGCCGCAGCGAAAGGGACGTCGTCCGATCAGGCACGCCGTTCCAACATCAGCGTCGACGAGGACGACGCCGCTTTGCTGCTCTTCACATCGGGTACGACCTCGAAGCCCAAAGGCGCGTTGATCTCGCATCGCGGCATCGTCGGCTTCGTGCAGACCCACCTCTGCAATGCCGCGATCGGTGCCCGGGTGGTCGCGGTCGCTTCCGATGGTCCGGAGTCGCCCACCAGCCCGTCGACTACGCAGAGCACGCTGTTGCTGACCTCGCCGCTCTTTCATGTCTCCGGCCTGTTGGGCGGGATGATGATGGCGGCGGTGGCGGGCACCCACGTCGTGATGCGATCGGGTCGTTTCGATCCGGCCGACGTGCTCCACTTGATCGAGACCCATGGGGTCACGAACTGGTCCCCGCTCGGAGCGACCGGGGCGAGAGTGCTTCGCCATCCGTCTTTTTCGCCCGAGCGTGTACACACCGTCCGTCAGATCGGGTTCGGCGGCGGTCCGACGACCCCGGCTCGACGGCTGGAGATTCTGCACGCGTTTCCCAATGCATCGCTCTCCGTGTCGAACGGCTACGGCTCGACCGAAACCGTGGCGACGGCCACGTCGATCTCGGGCTCGGAATACGATCGGAATCCCAGGGCAGCGGGACGAGCGCTCCCGACCGTCGAAGTCGAAATCTGGGACGACGAGGATCGGGTGCTCGAGGACGACCAGCTCGGACGGGTGATGGTGCGCTCCGCGTATCGCTTCCTGGGCTACTGGAATTCACCGGAAGCGACCGCGGCGGTCCTCCGACGAGACGGATTTCTCGACAGCGGCGACTTCGGGCGGCTCGTCGATGGATTGCTCACGATCGATTCGCGTGCCCGGGACATGATCATCCGATCCGGTGAGAATGTGTCGCCCCTCGAAGTCGAAGCAGTGCTCGAGAGCCACCCGGCCGTGGCCGAGGCGGCCGTGGTCGCCGTCGATCACGACGAACACGGTCAGGAGGTGGCTGCGGTGATCGTACCGAAAGCGGAATTGGAGGTCGTCGAGCTGGAGGCGTTTTGCGCCGCACGGCTCGCGGCCTACAAAGTGCCGGCGAGATGGGTTCTGCGCGCCGAGCCCCTCCCGCGCAATGCAGCGGGAAAGGTCGTGAAAAGAGAGCTCGTAGTATGAGTGGTTCCGATCGTCGGCAGAGCTGCCGCGGCTCGATCGCCCGCCAATCGCTCGTGCACGGCCCGAAAGTCGACTCGAGCCAGGCCGCGGGATCATCGCCGCTGGCGCTCGCGACGAGCGTCGTAACCCCGACTGCGGCGAAGGCTTCGGCCTGGCGCAAAAGAACCGAAGGCGAGGTCCCGGGTGCGACGGCGGGATGCATGACGGTGACCTCGATCTCGTTGGGCGCGCGGTCGATCTCGGCGCAGTTCCCGTCCGGGCCCATGCCAACGATGCGAAGCTCTGCTGGTCCGCCATGATCTCAACCCCCGCTCATCTTCCAACATAACGAGCGGGTTTTGCAGCGGTTCCCTAGTCTGAGCCGTCATGCGCCACTCTGAAGGACCCGACCCGAAGCCGCATACACGTCATCGTCCGAACGGCGCTGGAACGGCGGAGACCTCTGGTTCGAGGAGCTCCGACGGGGCGGCACGCGACAAGGCGCGTCCCGACGACGCTCTCTTCCTGCGCCTTCCCGATCCGGACCACTTCGAGCCCACCTCGTTCACCGGCGGTCCCTGGGATCCGCACCATCAGCATGGCGGCGCCGTCGCAGGTCTGTTGACCCGCTGCCTCGAGCGGGCGCCCATGCCGGTACCGATGCGCCTGACACGGATCGCGCTCGAGATTCTTCGCAGCGTTCCCCTCGTGCCCCTGCGCGTCGAGACGCGCATTTTGCGGGCGGGACGACGTACCCAGAGTCTCGAGGCAGGCCTTTTCGACGGAGCAACACTGGTCGCTCGGGCGACCGCCCTGCGCATGCGGCGCGCCACGACCTGGCCGAGGTGGCCTCGCAGCCGGCGCTGCCAGCCGATCTCGACGCCCGTCCGGAGCAAGCCCTCTCCCTCGCGACGACCGATCGCTTCGAGGGCAGCGGGAGGCCGGTTCCGGGCTTCGTGCGCTCCGTCGAGCTCGCCTCGCTCCAGAAGAGCGTGCGTGATGGCGTTCCGGCGACGGTCTGGGCACGGCTGCTATGCCGCGTCGTCGAAGGCGAGGATCCGTCGCCGACGGTGAGGTTGGCGACCCTCGTCGACTTCGCGAGCGGGACCGGCAGTAGCCTCGATTTCGCCCGCTACTTTTCAATCAATCCCGACCTTACGATCCACGCACTCCGCGAAGCTCGGAGCGAGTGGATCGCGATCCACGGCGCAACCTGGTTCGCCCGCGATGGGATCGGCCAGAGCTCGGCTGCTATCTACGACGAGCAGGGGCGGATCGCCGGGGTTCAGGTCTCGTTGCTGCTCGAGCGTCGCGGCTGAGCGTCGGAGCGCTTCGACCTCCTTGGAGTGCTCCTGCGTGGGCGATCCGTTCAGGAGGAGCGGCCGGCCGAGTGCCCGACGCCCTTGGGCGATCGCGAGACGGCTGGTCCCGCCGAAGCTCGCACGAGCGTCTCGGACGGCGAGGTCATGCGCTGGCGGCCCCGTCGACGGGCAGCGCGACTCCGGAGACATAAGAAGCCTCGTCGGAGAGCAGGAACAGGGCCGCGTTCGCGATCTCTCGCGGCATCCCGGTTCGTCGCATCGGTGTATATCGTGCGGCTTCGGCGGCGAGCGCTTCGGTGTCGACGGGTTCGCTCGAGGGCTGGTCCGGGCGGGCGACGAAGACCCGGAGCATCGGCGTGTCGATCGGACCGGGGCAGATCGCGTTGACGCGGATGTTCTCGGGCGCATACCGCTTGGCCAACGCCCGGACCAATCCGATGACCCCGAACTTGGCCGCCGAGTAGACCGGGCTCAAGGGCGAGCCCATGAGACCGGAGACCGATGACGTGAAGAGGAGCGCGCCCCCACCGCGTTTGCGCAGATGGGGAATCGCGGCCTCCGACGTCACCAGGACCGAGCGGAGGTTCAGGTCCATCGCGATCCGATACGCCTCCATGTCGATGCCTTCGAAGGCGTGGGGACCGGGATGCCCGACGTGATTCCAGACGAAATCGAGCCCCCCGAATGCGGCCACCGTCTCGGTCACGATGCGTCTCGCCTCCTCGTCCTGACCGAGATCGGCCGTGATTCCGATCGCCCGTCCGCCCGCCTTCTCGATCTCGGAGACGACCTGCTCGACACCCGTGCGGTCGATGTCCGCGACGGCCACCGCGGCCCCCTCCTCCGCGAAGCGGATCGCGCCCGCACGCCCCATGCCCGACGCCGCAGCGCTGACGAGCCCAAGTTTTCCCCGAAGCCGCATGGCCACCCTCCCTTCGCGCGGGACTTCCTGCCCGACCCGCGCCATCGGCTCGCTCCGTGCGCTCCCGGGGTCGTCTCCCTGACGACGGGAGGGATCGTCGACGCTCGCCCTAGTCCTCGCCGATCGACGCCCTCGACGCCAGCTCCCGGAGGCGCTCCTCCTTCACATGATGTCTGGGAAACGCATCGATGACGTAGTCTTCGAGAGAAGGCCCGACCCGCTCGCGTCGACGCGTGAACGCGCGGGCAATGGCAGGTTCCAGACTTCTCCGCTTCGCGTCCCGGCGTGCCGCATCCCGCTCGATGAACTCCGGCAGGACCTCGCGTGCCAGCAGCTCGAGCGACTCCATGATGTGCTCGTGGCGGTTCCGGCCGGATTGCTGCACGAAGATGATCTGGTCGACCCCGGCCTCCTCGTAGCGCCGGAGGTACCGACGCAGCTGCTCGGGCGTGCCGACGGCGCCGCGCAGTCCCGACGTCTCGCCGGCGGCCAGCTTCGCACCCAGCGTCTCGCTCTGGAGGGCAAGCTCGATCTCCGGGTCGTAGCCGCGCGCAGAACGTTGATGCTGGAAGTCGCTCCAGACGTCGGTGCGTCCCGGTCGATGTTCGCCATAGACGTAGTAGTGGCCGAGGGCGTAGCCGAAGAAGTTCGCTCCCTCGAGGCCGCGGCGCAGCGCCTCCCGCTCGTCGGAATGACACATCACGGTCGTCGCGCAGGCGACGGCCGGATTGACGGCCTCTCCGATGGGGACGCATTGCTCCGCGATCGCCCTCTCGTAGTCGCGGACCCAATGCGCGGCGTCCTCGGGATCGATGAATGCGAAGGTCAACGCGCCCATTCCATGCTGGGCGGCCCGGAGGATCGATTCGCGTCGGGTACACGCGAGCCACAGTGGGGGATGTGGCTTCTGGACGGGCTTCGGCACGACGTTGCGGGGCGGGATCCGAACGAATCGACCGTCGATCCCCGTAAAGGGCACCTCCGTCATGCAGCGGATCGTGACCTCGAGCCCCTCCCTCCATTGCGCGTATTTTTCCGCGGGGTCCATTCCGAACCCCAGGATCTCTGCCGCCGAGGAGGACTCGCCGGAGCCGAAGTCGACGCGTCCGTTCGAAACGAGATCGAGGGTGGCCAGACGTTCTGCGGTGCGTACCGGATGGTTGTAGCTCGGCGGCGTCTGGATGATTCCATGGCCCAGACGCATGTGGCGCGTGCGCTGGCTGGCCGCCGCAAGGAAGACTTCGGGCGCACTCGAATGCGAGTACTCCTCCATGAAATGGTGCTCGACGCCCCAGACGTAATCGAAGCCGAGACGGTCCGCGAACTCGCATTGGTCGAGCGCTTCCTGGAAGAGCCGCCGCTCCGCGTCCTCTTCCCAGGGCCGAGGCAGCTGGTGCTCGTAGAAGATTCCGAACTTCATCGGCTGTCGTCCTCGTCCTTCCGCTCTCCCGAGAAGCGCTCCCGCAATCGGTTCTTCAAGATCTTCCCGCTCGGGTTGCGGGGAACCCGGTCCACGATCTCGAGCTGCTCGGGGACCTTCTGGACCATCAAGGACTGGGCTTTCAAGTAGGCGACCATCTCCTCGAATGCGAGCGGATCGTCCGGCCTTCGACATGCAACGACCGCACAGACGCGTTCTCCGCTCGCAGCATCCGGAACGCCGATGACGGCGACGTCCGCCACCTTCGGATGTTCGTAGAGAAGATCCTCGATCTCCTTGGCGCTGATGTTCTCGGCCTTGCGGATGATCACGTCCTTGATCCGTCCCGTGATGACCGCATAGCCGTCCAGATCGAGGTAGCCGAGGTCCCCGGTGCGGAAGAATCCATCCGTGTCGAACGCGCTCGCGTTGAGACGGGCGTCGACGTAACCCTTGAAGAGCTGGGGGCCTCGGACCCGCAGCTCGCCCTCCTCGCCGGGAAGGGCACGGGCTCCGTCCGACTTGACGACCCGGATCTCGGCTTCGGGCGGATTCGGTCGTCCTTCGGTCTCCGCGAGCTTGTCGTCCGGATCGCCCATCCCACACATCGTGACGAGTGGACATTCCGTGAGCCCATAGGACGAGACGATCCCCTGGCCGCCGATCTCGTTCTTCATCTCGAAGTGAAGCGTCGGAGGCTTCGGCGCCCCACCACCCGGGAACGTCCGGATCTCGAGGAAGATCGACCGCCCCGGGCTCCTTCGCTGAGCTTCCAGATAGACGTTGAAGAACGCGGTCCCCGATCCAGCGTGATGGACTCCGCACTTCGCCAGGAAGTCGATCGCTTCAGGCCCGAACTTCTCGACGACCAGCTGCGCCGCCCCCGACATCAGGCTCGCCATCGAGCAGATCGGACCGCCGACGTGCGTCACGGGAAACACCAGCGCCATCCTCTCTGCCGGCCGTAGGTCGAGACAGCGCGCATAGCCGGCGGCTGTGGCCATCAGGGTCTGATCCGTGTGGAGCACACCCTTTGGATCGGCGGTGGTCCCGGATGTGTAGAACACCCAGCGGGGCGCCTCGCTGGGCGTTCGCGGCACGGGAGGAAGCGAGGCGGGATCGCCCTCTGGCAGCTCGTGCTCCACGATCCGTACGGCGAGATTCGAGCGTTCGGCGGCGAGCTCGCGCGCCATGGCCTCATAATCGAAGCCTCGGAACGTCCTGGGGACGATGATCATGCGCGCGCCCGTCTGGCGCGTGATGAAGTCGACCTCACGCTTCCGGTAGATCGGAATGATCGGGTTCTGGAGGGCAGAGAGACGGGCGAGCGCGGCGAACAGGACGAGACTCACGATCCGCGTCGGGAGGATCCAGGTCACCGGATATCCGTCTCCGACACCCAGATCGCGCAGTCCCGCAGCCGCCCTGCTGGCCGCATCGCGGAATCCGGCGAAGCTGAGCGACCGCCCTGATTCGTCGAGACAGCAGAGCGCGTCGGGCGTGGCTCGCGCCCTCGCCTCGACGAGATTCCAGAGTCCTCGTCCTTTCGTGTCGATCACGCAGCCTCCATGCCTCTTCTGCATCCCGATCCTCTCGAACGCGACGGTCTCGAGAGCGCATGAGATGGGAATCAGGACGTGATTCCGAACCGCTCGAGTCCGTAGGCTCTGATCGCATTCTCACGAAAGAGCATGTCGATCTCCCTCTGGTCGAGTCCCGCCTCCTCGACGAGCCTGCTCGCGGTCTCCAGCGTGTTCGGAAACGTCGAGTCGGAATGCGGGTAGTCGACCTCGAAGGTGATCTGGGCCATTCCGACGCGATCTCGGAGAAGGAGACCCGTCGAATCGTCGAAGATGCATCCCCAGATCCGTCCCGGGACGTAGCTGCTCGGCGGATGTTCGAGGTCGATGCCGGTCCCGCCTTTGCGCCCTCGTTTGAGCCAGATCTTGTCGGCCCGTTCGAGGACGAAGGGCATCCAACCGACCTGTCCCTCCGAGTAGGCGATTCGCAAGCTCGGAAATCGATCGAATACGCCCGATATCAGGACATCGAGCAGGGAGCCCATCGTATTGGAGAAGGAGAGCGCGGAGGACACGGCGTTCGGCGCGTCGCTCGACGTCGAGGGCATCCTCGAAGAGGACCCGATGTGCATGTTCACGACCGTCTCGGTCTCCTCGCAGGCTCGGAAGAATGGATCCCAGTGACGTCGCGGGTCGTGGAACGACGGCAGGCCGAGGTGGAAGGGATTCTCGGAGAAGCTCACGGCGAACGACCCTTTTCGCGCGCAGCGACGGACTTCCCGGGCGGCGAGCTCGGCGTCCCAGAGCGGCACGATCGTCAGCGGAATCAATCGCCCCTTCCCGTCGCCAGCGCACCATTCGTCGATCATCCAGTCGTTGTAGGCCTGGACGCAGAGCAGCGCGAGCTCCTTGTCCTTTCGCTCGTAGAAGGTCTGACCACAGAATCGAGGCAGGATGTTGGGGAAGCAGATCGAGACGTCCGTGTGGTTGGCGTCCATGTCCTGCAGCCGTTCCTTCTGCTTCCACGTTCCCGGGCGGACTTCGTCGAAGGTCGTCGGGACGTTCGACATGTCGCTGAATCCGGCCGCCGCCGATACGCGCGGGAACGGGTATTCCAGATCGTCGTAGATCCACCAGTCGCACCACGCTCCGTCCGGAGTCCCGCGTTCCGCGCGGAAGACCCCTCCGAGATAGGAGAACTTCGCGCGGTCGCGCACGATGTGCGGAGTGCGACCGGCGTACCGCGACGGAAGGCGACTCATCCAGAGATCGGGCGGCTCGACGACGTGATCGTCGACGGAGATGATCTTCGGAATCTCGACCATGGAATGCAGCTATCGGGTCAGATGTCGTAGGCGATGTTGTATTCCACGACCTGGCCGTCCCGAAGCTTGAGCAGATCCGTGTACGCATGGTATTCGTCCGCCTCGTCCCGACTCGAAATCCTGAGGAATCCACGGATGGCGATCATCGCGTCGCCGATCTTGACGTGGGTCGGCACGTGCTCGGTCCGTTCGCCGCGTCCGCTTCGAGAGGCGATCGACTCCTCGAGGAAGCGCAGGTAGCCCGACCGATCGAAGGGCGCATCCACGCCCTCGACCCCGAGCATCGTCAGGACGAGATCGGCGTGGAGGTAGCGGCAGAGCCGCTCGGCATCGCCGTCATCGGTCGCGCGAAAGAGGTCTTCGATCTTCTTCTTGTCCATCGTGGGGTCGTGTCCTTTCGTGCGGATGGCTCCCATCCGTTCATCCGCGCGTTCATCGTCTCCTGGTCAGCACACCCGTCAGCATGCAGTCCACGATGGCCTCCGAGAGACTCGGATCGAGGGGGGCATCTTCGATGACGACTCGGTCCGTATAGGTGAGATGGATCGCGGTGATCAGATCCGCCATGTGTTCGACTTCGACGTCCGCTCGGACCTCGCCCTGCGCAACGCCTCGCCGGAGGATCTCCTCGATCAGACGACGAAGGGCCCGGGAGCCCCGCTCGATCACGTCGGTCTCGGTCGACAGAAGCAGCTGCGTATCACGGGTTAGGAGCAGATGAAGCAGGGGATGGGCGCGGCCGTAGGCCAGGGAGACTTCGTGGAGCACGCGCAACGCGCCCGCTGCGCCGCCCCGCGCCCTCGAGACCTCGTCGACGAGCGTCTCGTTCCACTCGGTGATCAGGCGATCGACGACGACCTGGAAGACATGGGTCTTGTCCGTGAAGCGGCGGTAGAAGAGGGGTCGCGAGACGCCGGCCAGCGCGACGATGTCCTGGATCGTCGCCTTCTGGAAGCCGACCGTGCCGAAGACTTCGGCCGCCGCGGACAGGATGCGCTCCTGGCCCTCGTCGAAGAGCTCGTCCGCAGACGCATTGGTTCGGACCTGTTTGAGGGTTGACGGCAAGACTGGTACCCCGTTACAGTGGTGACACGATTTGTAACGCGCGAGCCCAGGCCCCGCAATGGGCCACGGGGCGAATGATCGACTACGACCATCTGGGCACGACTCCCGCGCATCCGCCGCACGTTCAATGGCTCGAGATTCTGCGCTTCACAAGGAGCACATCGATGGTTGGATTCGAAGTCAAACCGCTGGAGAACATTGGCGCAGAAATCGTCGGACTGGACCCGAACGGGCTCACCGACGAGGTTCAGCGCGATCTCTACGCAACCTGGATGGAATTTGGAGTCCTGCTCTTTCGCGAGGGGGCGAGCGATGCGGCGACGCATCTCAAGCTCGCAAAGGTCTTCGGCGACCTCGAGGTTCATCCCCTCAAATCGCTTCTCGTCGAAGGCCAAGAGGAGTTGATCTGGCTGGGCGGTCAAGACAAGAATTCGGGCGGTTCACGCGTGATCGATGGCGACGTTCGGCTGGGCCAGGTCTATTGGCATCAGGACACCGCTTATACACCTAATATCTGCAAGGGCTCCATGCTGCGAATGATCACGAAGTCCAGACGCGCGGGCAATACGATCTGGGCCGACACGTCCAAGGCCTACGACGCTCTACCCAAAGAGTTGGCCGAGCGAATCGAGCCGCTCGAGACGCTTCAGAGGTACTCGGATCTCGCTCGCAAGACGTGGGGGATGCCCGGTCACGAGGTGCGACGAGCCACCCCCGAAGAAGGCCCGCCGAGTCAGGTCGATGTTCCTGACTTTCCGCGTGTTGCCCATCCTATGGTGATCACGCATCCCGAGAATGGTCGCAAAGCGCTGCTGCTGAGTCCGCTCGGCTATCTGACCATCCTCGGCCTGCCCGAGGATGAAGCGGACGAAATTTTCGAAGCCGTCGTGGCGCATACGGTGCAGCCACAGTTCTGTTACGACCATCGGTGGACGGAAAATGATCTCGTCTTGTGGGACAACCGTCGAACCCTTCACTACGCACTGGGATATCCGGTCGATGACAATCGTATCGTTCAGCGGACCACGCTTGCAGGTCCGCTGCCGACCGGTCACGTGTACGAAGAGGCGAGCTCCGATCACTGAACCGTCGGTTCGGGACTGCCCCATGAGCTTCGCTTTGACCGAGGACGTAGAAAGGTTCGACATGGGTGTGCTCGCAGGAAAGGTCGCAGCAGTCACGGGTTCCGGGCGTGGAATTGGCCGGGGGATCGCGCTGAAGCTCGCGGAAGAGGGCGCACGGGTCGTCGTGAACGATCTCGGTGGTGCTGTCGATGGCGGTGGCACGAGCCCCGTCGCTGACGAGGTCGTGGAGGAGATCCTCAAGGCCGGGGGCGAGGCGATCGCAAACTACGACAGCGTCGCCTCCGTCGAGGGCGGTCGCGCAATCTTCCAATCGGCCATCGATGCCTTCGGCGGCCTGGACATCCTCGTGAACAACGCGGGCGTGCTGCGCGACCGAACGATCTTCAAGCTTGAAGAACAGGATTGGGACGCGGTCATCGCGGTTCACCTCAAGGGCCACTACTGCTGTATCCGCCCCTTCGCGCAGTACATTCGCGAGACCGGGCGACTGGGCTGTCGGATCATCAATTTCTCGTCGGTCTCGGGACTCTGGGGCAACTTCGGTCAATCAAACTACGGGGCGGCGAAGGCGGGCATCGCGGGCTTCAGCCGAGTCCTGGCCATCGAGCTGGCAAAATACGAATGCACGGTGAATACGATCTCGCCCGGGGCTGCGACGCGCATGACGGTCTCGCTCGGCGCAGGCGGGGCCGAGGTCGTCGATGCCGACGACCCTCTCCAGAGCCCCGGGATCGTCGCCCCGGTTATCACGTGGCTCGCCTCCCCCGCGGCTCATGCGATCACCGGTGAGATCATCCATGTCGTTCCGGGCGTGCTCGGCATCATGCAGCAGCCGAAGCTGATCAAGAGCTATACGGCGGACCATCTCTGGACGCTAGGCGAGCTCGACGAGTTGATTCCGAGCCTGGTCGAAGCGCGCAAGCAGCACGACGATCGAGTGGCAGCAGCAGCCGAACCCGAGAGGGTCGAGTCTGCGGAGGATGGTCGATGAGTCGAACGATCTTCTCCCGGGCGAACGTGCTCGACCCGGGTGCTCCGCCCGGATCGCGCGCCCGTGAGCGGGCCACGGTCGTAGTCAAAGGCAACAAGATCTCATCGGTCGGCGGGAACGTCGAGCCGGAACCCGACGACGTCTTCATCGATCTCGACGGCCGCACATTGATGCCTGGCCTCACGACCTGTCACTTCCACTCGACCTATCGCGATGTGGCTGGGCAGGTCGAGCCCCTCGGTTGCGAAAAGCCTCCCGTCTATCTCGGCCTGATCGCGGCGGAGCATCTGCGAGGCGCGCTTCACGCGGGGTTCACTGGGGTCGTGAGCGCGGGCGCGATCCCAGCCGATATCGACGCACAGTGCAAGATGGCGATCGAGGACGGGCTGATTGAGGGACCTCGAATGCTCGCGGGCAGTCGCGGTCTCGATACGGTCGCGGCTTCGACCGATCTCGAGCGGTGGTGGTGGGAGATCCACAATCACGGCGCCCAACGCCTGGCGAGCGGCGTCGATGGATTTCGCGATGCCGTGCGCGATGAGGTGAAGCGCGGAGCCGAGATCATCAAGATCTTTCCCACGGCCGGTCATGCGGGCTACCCGGGCCGTCCGGGTACCGAAGGCCAGATGACCCTGCACGCGGACGAACTGCGTTCCGTTGTCGACACGGCCCATCAGGTCGGCGTCAAGGTTCGCGCGCATTGCGTTTGGAAGTCCGCGATCCGAACCTGCATCGAGGCCGGCGTCGACGTGATCGACCACGGCGACCAGATCGACGACGGGCTGATCGAGTTGATGGTGGAGCGGGGCACCTTTCTCGTGCCGAGCATGTTCTTCGTCCATGTCCTGCTGGGCGAGGCGGCGGGGATGCTCGGCGGGACGGACAGCCTGGAGGCCGCCCGGCGCGATCAGGGCAACATGCTGGAGTGGCTGCCTCGCGCCAACGCGGCCGGTGTGAAGATCGTCTGCGGCGACGACTATGGGATCATCACCCTGCCCCATGGCCGATATGCCGAGGAGCTCGCGTACTACGCAAACCAGGTCGGGATCCCGTCCGAGGACGTACTGCGCTGGGCGACGGTCAATGGCTACGAACTTCTGGGACTCGGCGCGCGCGCGGGGCGGATCGAGGCGGGCTATCTCGCGGATTTGCTGGTGGTCGATGGCGACCCCGCGCTCGACCTCGCCCTGCTGCAGGATCCGGAACGCCTGCAGGCAGTCGTGTTGGGAGGCCGCTTCGCGGTGAATCGCCTGGAGGATGCTTCGTGAGCCTCAACGGGCGCGTCGCGATCGCCGGCGCGTACGAACATCCGAGCCGCCTCGCCCCGGGAAAGTCAGAGCTTCAGCTGATCGCCGAGGCGGCTAAGGGCGCCCTCGACGACGCCGGTCTCACGCTCGACGATGTCGACGCGCTCTACTCCGCCCATGCGAATTCCCTCCAGATGGGGGTCGTCGCCGTGGCCGAGTATCTCGACCTCCATCCCAATCACCTCGACGGCACGAATATCGGCGGGGCCTCCTTCGTCTCGCACGTGGGCCACGCGGCGGCTGCCATCCACGCGGGGCTCTGCGAGGTCGCGCTGATCGTCTACGGCAGTACGGCGGCCTCGAACGCGGTCGCGATC
The DNA here is from genome assembly GCA_031400655.1 of Deltaproteobacteria bacterium. Classification (GTDB taxonomy): domain Bacteria; phylum Myxococcota_A; class UBA9160; order UBA9160; family UBA4427; genus UBA4427. Next base: position 27,379 of record JANNQH010000876.1, read on the forward strand.
GGGACAGGCCTCGACATGGGGAGCGACCCCGTCCTCGCCTTCGAGAACCCCTTCGGCCAGGTTCTGGCTGGCAGCTACGCGATTGCCGCTCAGCGTCACATGCACCAGTACGGAACGACCTCGAATCAGCTCGCGGAGATCGCAGTGGCGATGAGGGCCCATGCATCGCTCAATCCCGATGCGAAGATGCGCGAGCCGATCACGGTCGCGGATGTGGTCGGAAGCCGGATGATTGCCGACCCTCTCCATCTGCTCGATTGCTGCATCATCACCGATGGGGCCGGTGCAGTCGTCGTGACGAGTGCCGAGCGGGCGCGGGATCTTTCGAAACCGCCGGTTCTCGTACGCGGCTGCGGCGAGGCCGTCTGGCACCAGAGCCGGGGTCGCTCCGATCCCCTGATCATCGCGGCCCGCCAGTCAGGCGAGCGTGCCTTTGCGATGGCGGGAGTGGAGCCCGCGGACATCGATTTCTGCACGCTCTACGATTCTTTCACGATCACCGTGCTGCTTACGCTCGAGAACCTCGGCTTTTGCAAGCCCGGGGAGGGCGGTGCCTTCGTCGAGAACGGGCGCATCGCTCTCGGTGGCACGCTGCCGGTGAACCCCGATGGCGGCGGCCTCTCTTCGAACCACCCCGGCATGCGTGGGATCTTCCTCGTGATCGAGGCCGTGCGTCAGCTACGCGGCGAATGCGGATCGAGGCAGGTTCGTGATGCAGAACTCGCCTGCGTTCACGGGACGGGTGGCATGCTGACGCACATGCACAGCGGGGCGACTCTCATTCTCTCGGGAGATGTATGAGCGAGAAGATCGTCTACGAAGCACCGATCGTGACGCCCGAGACCGAGGCCTTCTGGCAAGGATGCAGTCGAGGGGAGCTGTTGCTCCAGCGTTGTGTCGATTGCGCGGAGCTTCAGCACAAACCGCGCGGGTGCTGCGCCGCTTGCCTTGGCCCGCGTCTCGAGAACGTGGTGTGCTCCGGGGCCGGCTCGATCTTCAGCTTCACGATCATTCGGAAGAACCGTCTACCCGCGTTCAAGGAGGCAGGACCCTACGTCGTCGCCTGGGTCGAGCTCGAGGAGGGGCCGCGCCTCATGGCGAACGTGGTCGGCATCGAGGCGGCCGACGTGCGGATCGGCCTTCCCGTCCGGGTGGAGTTCGTGCCGGCTGGCGGGCTCGCCGTGCCGAGATTCCGCGTCGCTTGAGCCGGGGTGTGTGGCAAGCAGCGCCCGGGACGCTTGGCCGGATGGCCCGTCGGTCAGTCACGAAATGATCCGTCGAAGGAGGAGAGATGACCGAGCAAGCTCCGCGCGTCCGACTCGAGAAGCACGGCCCGATCGCGACCATCGTGCTGAGTCATCCGCGAAAGCTGAACGCCTGGAACTGGCAATCGGCTCGCGAGCTGAGTGCCCACGCGGACGACCTCCGCTTCGACGAAGGGACTCGCGTCGTCATCGTGCGGGCGGAGGGCCGCTCGTTCTGTGCCGGGGCGGACGTTGCGGGCCAGGATGACGATTTCACCGGCCGCTCACCCGCCGAGACGGTCCGAAATTTTTATGAACGCTTCCGTTGGGTCAACGAGCGATTCAATGTGCTCACGAACTTACCGCAGCCTGTCCTGATGGCCGTTCAGGGCCACTGTCTCGGTGCAGGGCTCGAGCTCGCGATGATGGGTGACATCCGAGTCGCAGCGGAGGACGCGTCCTTCGGCCTGCCGGAAGCGCGGATCGGGGGCCCTCTCGATACAGGGGGCGACATGCGGCTCGTCTCGGAAATCGGCCCGGGTTGGACGCGGCTGCTGGCTTTCACCGGCCGCCGAATCGACGCGGCTACGGCGCTTCGCCTGGGCATCGTCCAGGAGGTCGTGGCGCGCGACGACCTGGAGACCCACGTCCGCGCGCTGGCTCAGCAGATCGCCGACAACGCGCCGCTCGCGGTTCAGGCGATGAAGCGCACGATCAATTTCTGGGCGGAGCGCGGAATGTCAGAGGCGATTCGCTTTCAGGCGGCGAGCTCTGCACCCTGCTTCGTCTCCGACGACATGGTGGTGGGCTACGAGGCGGCCAGCGCGAAAGTCAAACCCGAGTTCCTCGGAAAGTAAGTGCCGCGCGGCGTAGATGCGGACGGATCACGCGAAGAAGTGTTCATGGAATTCGCACTCCAGATGACCTTTCAGAAGTAGGGCCATCCCCCGGACTTCACGCATGCGCGCGTCTTTGCCGAGGAAATCCAGATGGCGTTGATGGACGGACGGTCTTTGGGATCGGAACCGGGGACAGCGCGCTGCTGAAGCTTGGGGGAGCGGCCCATGCAGCCCGCGAACCGTCACCTCCAGGTGGGCTACGCGGCCCACGAGCACTGCCGGGTCGAATCCTCGGATCACAATCGTTCCCTGGTCGTCGACGGAGGGCTGATGGAGTACCTCGGGCGTCGCTTCCTGATCGCGGGAATTCCGGAGGAGCTTGCGGAGCAGGGCGCGCGAAACCTCTTCATTCCTTCGGTCGTCGGGGATCCCCACGGCTATGCGGATCGTCTGGCCGAAAAAGTGCTTCCGGCGTTCCGTTGGGGTCGGCCGAGGCGTGGCCGGCCCCGACACGCAGTGCGACGACGTGCGCCTGGGCCTGGTCGGTCTTCTCGACGATTCTGTCGATAGTGAGCGTGTTCGATGTCGACATGTAGTCTCCTCTGGCCAAGAGCGGACGTACGGGATATCAAAGGCCGCCACAATCAATTGCATTCGAAAGATGGACATGACGCACGTTCTCGATGCCGTGATCTCCGGAGAGACGCCGCGGGCCGACTACTCGTCCCGCCTCGAGCTTCCCCGTCCCCAAGGATGGGAGCGCGGGCGCGTCTGGGCGCGCTGGACGGTGGGCCCGGACTACCTGACGCCCTGGGGTGCCGTCTTTGGCGGCTACATCGCGGCCGTGGCCGACGAATTTGCCGGCATGGCCGCGCTGTCCGTGCTCGAGCCCGGCGTTCGCTTCGGTACCTCCGACCTGCGCATCTCCCTGATGCGGGCGCTACGGCCGGGCGTAGTCGAGATCGACGCGCGCGTGCTCTCCCACGGCCGATCCGCGGTCCATGTCGAGGTCGACTTCGTTCGACAGGACGGCAGCCTCGCGGTCCGGGTCTCGGCGACCCAGGTCCTTGCACATGGCTGAGGACTAGCGCTCCGCTCCGTCGAAGCGGGTCGGATTGAGACACCGTGGAGTGTCGCAGGAGCCGTCGGTGCGGCTCGCAACCGACCGCGAGTGCTGGTCCATTCCCATCCTTGGACCGATCGCCGATCGGTGTTTCAGCCGCGCTTCGTCTCGATGGCTTCGAGCACCCGGGGCGGGGTCATGGGCAACCGGTGCATGCGCACGCCGATCGCCCGGGAGACCGCGTTCCCGACGGTCGCGAGCGGCGGCACGATCGGCGTCTCACCGACACCGCGCACGCCATAGGGATGGAGCGGATTCGGGACCTCGACGACGACTGTGTCGATCATCGGCAGATCCGACGCGACCGGCATCCGATAGTCGAGGAATCCCGGGTTCTCCATCTTCCCGTTCTTGTCGAAGAGATACTCCTCCCAGAGCGCCCAGCCGATGCCCTGAGCGGCTCCGCCCTGGAGCTGCCCTTCGACGTAGCTCGGATGGACCGCCTTGCCCGCGTCCTGGACGACCGTGTATCGCACGACCGTCGAGCGGCCCGTCTCGGGATCGACCTCGATGTCGCAGAGATGGACCCCGAAGCCCGGCCCCGCCGCGGGCGGATTGACCGAGGCGCTCGCGATGATGGGGCCGCCGGTGCGACCCATCTGCTTCGCGATCTCGGCCAGCGAGAGCGGCTTGTTGTTGGAGGCCCCGTTGGTGCCGATCGCCTGCCCGTCACGCCACTCGACCGCGTCGACCTCGCAGCCCCAGATCGTGGCCGCACGCGCGCGCAGGTGCTCGATCACGAGCTTCGACGCCTCGATCACGGCCATGCCCGTCGCGTAGGTCACGCGACTTCCGCCCGTCGAGTCGCAGTAGCCGACCGAGTCCGTGTCCCCGACGAGCGGGCGTACGCGCTCGACGGGAATTCCCAGCTCCTCGGCGACCATGATCGCCATCGAGGCGCGCGAGCCGCCGATGTCCGGGTTCCCGGTCCGGACGACCGCCGACCCGTCGTCGTCGATCGACACCGTCGCACTCGACTGGAACCCGACATTGAACCAGAAGCCGGCCCCGACGCCGCGTCCCTGGTTCTTGCCGAGGGGCGCCGTGTAATGCGGATGGCTCTTCGCCGCTTGGAGACACTCGATGAATCCGATGCGATCGAACTTCGGACCGTACGAAGCCATGTCCCCCTCCTTCACGGCATTCTTCAGCCGCAGGTCGATCGGGTCCATCCCGAGCTTCTGGGCCAGCTCGTCGATCACCGACTCGAGCGCGTAGGCCGCGTTGGGCGCGCCCGGCGCCCGATAGGCCGCGACCTTCGGCTTGTTGAGAGCGACGTCGAGTCCCTCCAGCCGGAAGCTCGGAAAGTTGTAGGACGCGAAGATCGTCATCGCCCCAGCACCCATCGGCGACCCCGCGAAGCCGCCCGCCTCAAATTCCATGAGCGTATCGGCCGCGACGAAACGTCCGTCCTTCTTCGCGCCGAGCTTGACCCAGATGCGCGTGCCCGAGGTCGGACCCGTCGCCCGGAAGACCTCCTCGCGCGTCATCACCATCTTGACGGGCCGCCGCGCCTTGCGCGACAACAACAGCGCCACCGGCTCGAGATAGACCGTTGTCTTACCGCCGAACCCGCCGCCGATCTCGGACGGCGTCACGCGGATCAGGTTCGGGTCGAGCTGGAGCATCCCCGCGACCAGCGACTTGACGGAGAACGGGCCCTGGGTCGAGCACCAGATTTCGGCCTCACCGTTCTCACGGGTCATCACGACCGCTGCATGGGGCTCGATGTAGCCCTGATGCGCCATGCTGACCTCGTACCAGCCCTCGACGACGACGTCCGCCGTCTTGAACGCCGCATCGACGTCGCCCTTCGCGTTCGCGAGGCGCATCATGATGTTCGTGTCGCCCTCGGGCAGCGGCGGCACGCCGACGGCCTTGCGGCCCGGGTGCAGGATCGGCGCGTCCTTCGCGAGCGCCTGATCGAGGGAAAGGACCGGCTTCAGGACCTCGTAGTCGACCTCGATCGCCTGGCAGGCTTCGCGCGCCTGCTCGAGGGTCGTCGCGGCGATGGCCGCGATCGCATGGCCGTGATAGAGGGCCTTGCCGCGAGCCATGATATTGGCCTGGAGATCCCTCGGGTCGATGAGCCTCTCGCCTGCGAGCAGCATGCCCGAGCTGTCGAGCTCCGGAAAATCCGCGCCCGTGACGACCGCCTTTACTCCGGGCAGCTTCAGCGCGGCCGAGATGTCGATCCGCTCGATCCTCGCGTGGGCGTGTGGGCTTCGAAGGATCGCGCCCCAGAGCATGCCCGGCAGCGCCAGATCCGCGCCGTAGCCGGCCCGACCCGTCACCTTGTCGACGCCGTCGTGGCGGATCGGTCGCGTACCCACGACCTTGAACTTGCGATCGCCGTTGCGGCTGGTCTGGTAGCTCATGCTGTTTCTCCCCACATCGACGCGGCCGCGTCGAGGACGGTCCTCGCGAGCGATCGTCATGTCGTCGCATCTCGACTCGGTTCGGCTCTGCCGGCGGCTCGGCTCCCGAATCGGCTGTGTCGATCGGCCCGCCTATTTCGTCCACTCCTCGGGCGGCTTCCCATCTCCGACATCCGCATGGACCGAAACCACCGAGACCCGCTCGACATTCAACGTCGCCGTCACCCGCTCGTCGCCCGGCCGATCGAACGGATAGCGGTCTTGGCCCATGTACTTCTTCGCGATCGAATCGATGAAGCGGCGGTCCTTGTCGTCCTCGAGGGTGACCCGGCCGCGGATCTCGATGTATCGCCAGATGTTCTGCGGATCCGGGACGGACAGGGCCACCCGGTCGTCCGCGCGGAGGTTGCGGTATTTTTCGCGGGTCTTCGTGAAGCTGAAGCGAACGTGACGACCGTCCCAGATCAGACAGACTGGATGATTCGAAAGCATGCCGTCCGGCCGCACGGTGGCCACGTGCGCGAAACACTTCGCCTCCAGGATGTCGACATGGCTCGCGGGGATCTCCCGCAGAATCTTGGGCATGGTGAATCCCTCTTTGACTCCGAGGTCTCGCCTCGAGAGCTAGCCCCGATCCGTTATTAGATCGGCCGGTTTACGAAATGATCTCTACCGGTGGTGAAGAAAATCCCGCTGATTCTCCTACGCGCCAGGAAACCCTGCAGGCGATCTCATCGCGAGCATCACAAGGCTCTCACGGTGAATTCGTTACCGCGCCCGACGTCGATCGGAAGCGATTGCGAGAGATAGCCGTTCGCCGGGTCGCGGACGTAATCCAGATAGCCTTGGTCGAAGGCGTTCTCACCGAGGATCACCGCTCCAGGCTTCAGCCGGGGTTCGATCAGCTTCAGTACCGGCAGGTAGAGGGATAGTGCGCCGTCGATCAGCAGCAGATCGACTTCGCCGCCGACATCCCTGAGAGTCTGCAAGGCGTCGCCTTCGCGAATGTCGACCAGATTGGCGAGGCCCGCCGCGTCGAGGTTGGTGCGCGCCCGCCCCACCTTGGCGGACTCCAGTTCGGTACCGATGAGATGCCCGCCGCCGTTGTCCCGGAGCGCGGCAGCGAGATAGATCGCCGAGATCCCCATCGACGTGCCGAACTCGACGATGCGCGTCGCCCTGCGGGCGCGAGCGATCATATAAAGGAAGCGCCCGAACGTCGGCGAGACGGCAAGGAAACTGGCCGCGCAGCTCCGATAGACTGCCCGATAGTCCGCGCGTTCCTTCGCGAGCCACTGGCTGCCCCATTGCTCCATCGATGCGCCGGAGACCCCCATATCCGTCATGACCCCGGCCATATTCTCTCGGTCTGCCGATTCGGCCTCCTGATGAAGCCTGCCCAGGATTTGGGGGACAGGTCCGGTTGTTAGTGTGTTCACGTCATTTCCTTTCACGTTTCCTGGGGGCCGAATTGGCATAGACGCATCGGTTCGGGCCTGTTTGCGGGTTGACGGCAAGACTGGTACACCGTTACAGTGATGACACGATTTGTAACGCGCGAGCCCACGCCCCGCAATGGGCCACGGGGAGGCGAATGATCGACTACGACCCCTATGCCGAAGACGTCCTCGCGGATCCCCATCCCTTCTACCGCCGTCTGCGCGAAGAGGCGCCCGCCTACTACGTCGAGAAATACAACGCCTGGGCGCTCTCGCGCTTCGAAGACGTCTGGATGGCCTCGGGCGATCCGACGCGGTTCTCGTCGACCGGGGGAACGCTGCCGGCGCAGGTCCTGACGAAGGAGCAGCCAGTCATCCCGATCCTCAACTACATCGATCCCCCCCAGCACACCGAGCTGCGGGGCATCTTCAAATCCCGGTTCACGCCGCGGGCGGTCGGAGCGATGGAAGGCATGGTGCGCGCGGCGGCCGTCGAGCTCCTCGAACGCGGCGCGCAATCGAGTGAATTCGACTTCGTCGACGACTTCGCGATCCCGTTCTCGACCCGGGTCGCTGCGCACGTGATCGGCGTTCCGCCCGCCGACATGCCCTCGATGGTCGAGTGGATGCAGCGCTTCTTCGGTCACGATCCCGACAGTGGAAGCATGACCCCGGACGGAATCGAGGCGCTCGAGGAGGTGAACTGCTACGGCGCGGATCTGGTCCGGGAGCGGCGGCGCCGGCCGACCGACGCCTCCGACGCGATCAATTCGCTGATCGCCCATGAGCGCGCGACGGGCCGATTCTTTGCCGACGAGGAGGCCGGGATGCACCTCGGCATGCTCGTGATCGCGGGCGCCGAGACCTCCGCGAAGGCGCTCGCCCTCACTGTCTCGCTCCTGGCACGCCATCCCGATCAGCGTCGCCGTCTGCGGGAGGAGCCCGGGCTCGTGGTCGACGCCTTCCACGAGGCCCTGCGCTTCGACAACCCGACCCAGTTCCTCTGTCGGACCGTCGCGCGGCCGACCGAGCTCCATGGCCAGAAGCTCGTGCCCGGCCAGGGCGTGATGCTCCTCTACGCTTCCGGCAATCGCGACGAGCGCGAGTTTGCGCTGCCCGACCGCTTCGACGTGACCCGGCGACCCGCCCGCCTCCTGAGCTTCTCGGTCGGACGTCATCTCTGCCTGGGAATCCACGTCGCTCGCCTCGAGGCTCGAGTTGCCCTCCAGGAGCTCTTGTCGCGCCACCCGGAATACCAGGTCGACTTCGCCCGGGCCGAGTCGATCCGCACCGAGTTCATCCGGGGCTACAGCCATCTGCCCGTATCGCTCCGGCGATCCTGATCCGACCGCGGCGGGGAGAACCGATGGAATTCTGGCAATCGCTGGCCCTGACCGAGATGGACGAGCTGGTCGAGCTCGCGCGCTTCGCCGAAGAGGTCGGCTTCGACGGCATCACGATTTCGGACCATCTCGCGACGCCTAAGGAGATCCGCACGACCTATCCCTACACGGAGGACGGCAAGCCGATGTGGGCGCCGGACGACGCTTTTCCCGACCCCTGGGTCCTGATCGCGTCGATGGCCCAGGAAACGAAACGCATTCGATTCATGCCCTTCGTCTACGTCCTTCCGATGCGAGACCCCTTCAGTGTCGCGAAGCTCGTCTCGAGCGCAGCCGTGTTGTCGCAGGAGCGCGTCGTTCTCGGCGTTGGAACCGGCTGGATGGAGGAGGAATTCGCCCTGGTCCAGCGCGCGTTCCGTCGCAGGGGACGGCGCACGGATGAGATGCTCGAGGTGATCGCAAAGCTCCTCTCGGGCGCGACGGTCGATCACGAGGGCGAGTTCTACGCCTTCGAGGGTGTCCACATGGCGCCTGCGCCGACGCGTCGGGTCGAGGTCCGGATCGGCGGCCTGAATCGCGCCGCCCTGATCCGGGCAGCTCGACACGACGGCTGGCTCGGCCTCGGCCACTCGCCCGAGGAGGTCGAGGCGATCGTCGCTTTTCTCGAATCGGAACGGAGTCGACTGGGGCGCAGCGAAATGCCCTTCGACGTCATGATCTCCCACCACCCCAGCGATCCGGATGCCGGGGAATACGAGCGTTACCGGGACGCGGGCGTCGACAGCGTCAACGTGCCGCCCTGGCGCTACCGGGGCATCGCCTCGATGTCGCTCGACGCGAAGCGCCGGTCGCTCGAGGAATTCGCCGAGCGATACATCGTGCGGCGCGCGGCCTGAAGGGAGCTCGACATGCAGTTCTGGCTTTCGATCGCGCGCACCGACGTCGATCAACTCGTGCCCCTGGCCCGGCTCGCGGAGGAGCTCGGCTTCGCCGGCGTCACGATGAGCGATCACATCGTGCGCCCGCGACAGGTCGAGTCGCGCTACCCGTATTCGGCGTCCGGTCAGATGGCGACCGACGAGACGACGCCCTATCTCGATCCCTGGGTGCTCGTCGGCGCGCTGGCGCGGGCGACGAAGCGCCTGCGCTTCATGCCCTGCGTCTACATCCCGGCCCTGCGCGATCCCTTCTCCGTCGCGAAGAGCGTGGCGACCGCAGCGATCGTCTCCGACGATCGGATCCTGGTGGGGATCGGGGTCGGGTGGATGAAGGAGGAGTTCGACCTCGTGGAGCGGCCCTACGCGAATCGCGGGGCGCGGACCGACGAGCTGATGGCGGTCGTCCATGCGCTGCTCGGCGGCGGCATGGTCGAGCATCACGGAAAATTCTACGACTTCCCCCCAGTCGAGATGGCGCCCGTTCCCCGTCACCGACCGCCGGTCCTCGTCGGCGGCCACAGCCCCGTCGCCCTGCGGCGCGCGGCGCGGGCCGACGGTTGGCTGGGCGTCCACTACGACGTCGAGACCGTAGTCGGCATTCTCCAGAGGCTGGCTGCACTCCGGCGGGAGGCCGGCAGGACTTCGCTTGCCTTCGACGCCGCGACCGCGCTGACCGCTCCCCCCGCGGACGAAGACCTCGAACGCCTCGAGGCGGCCGGCGTTACGATGATCGTGCATCCCCCGGTGCTACGACCCGATGGAGCCCGCTCGAGCTTCGACGAGAAGCGTGAACGACTCGGGGCCTGGGCCCAGCGCTACCTCCCGCGAAACGCAGCCTGAGGACGCCCATGTACTTCGACTTCCGGACATGGTGGCGGATCGCGGGCCTGATCGCGCGCGAGCCGTTTCGGCTGCGACGTGCGCTCTTTCTCTGGGCCGCATTCGTCGGCCTGAGCCTGCTCTCGGTCGTCAACATGATCTGCTTCGTGCTCGATCTCCTGCTCTTCCCGCGGCTGCGTGATCAGGCGGTGGTGAAGCCGATCTTCATCGTCGGCAACGGCCGGAGCGGGACGACGCACATCCACCGCATCCTCTCCGCCGACGGCGACCGCTTCTCGTTCTTCAAGACGTGGGAGCTGCTGCTGCCCTCGGTACTCGCGCACCGCCTGGTCGACGCGCTCGACGCCTTCGATCGTCGGATCCTCGGCAGCTGGGTCCGCGGCAGGCTCCAGCAGCGCGAGGACGACGCGCTCGAGGAGATCCGCAAGCTCCACGATTGGCAGTCGACTGGCTCCGAAGAGGACGACTTCGTGATGTTCGCCAACTGGAGCTCGGTCAGCCTCACCTTCCCGTTTCCCTATCCCGAGCTCGAGTACCTGTTCTGGACGGATCGGGAGCCCGAGGTAAAGCGCCGCCGGATCCTCGCGTTCTACAAGGCCATGCTCCAGCGACTCCTCTACTGCCGCGAGGGCGAGCACATCCACTGCTCCAAGAGCCCGCAGTTCACGCTCAAGATGCACGGGCTGCTCGAGCAGTTTCCGGATGCCCGCTTCATCGTCATGCTGAGACATCCCTACGAGACGATCCCGAGTCTGCTCGACCTGATGTCGCAGTACTGGCGGGCCATGGGCGCGCCGGAGGAGCTGGTCGGGGCTTCGGCCGAGCTGCTCGGCGAGATCCAGATCGCGCAGTACCGCTACGCCGTCGAGGTCGTCGACCAGCTGCCCGAGAATCAGAGCATCATCGTGGATTTTCGCGACCTGTTGGCGGACCCGAAGCGCGTCGTCCATGGGATCTACGATCGCTTCGGGATCGAGATGACGGAGGCATTCGACCGTTTCCTCGAGGAGGAGCGAGAGGCGGCGCGCGCGTTCAAGAGCCAGCACGAATACGATTCAGAGGGTCAGGGTCCCGCCCGTGAGCGCGTCGCTCGCGAGCTCGCAGACCTCTTCGAGCGCTTCGGCTGGGAGATTTGATGTCGTCGAACGCGAGGAACGACGTCTGATGGCGCAGCACGCACGCTCGCGACCCGAGAAGGCCGTCGTCGTCTCTGACGCGCCGGGCGCCGAGCTGCATTACCACCTGACCAGGCTCGATCTCTCGAGACGCGCGCTCTCCCTCCCGGTCGAGTCCGAGCCCCCCCGGTCCCTCACGAACTTCGCCGAGCTCTGGGGACCCGAGCCGAAGCTCCGATCGCTCGTCGCGCGGTGGCCCTTTCCGGCGCGTGCCTGGCTGGTCTCCGAATTCGTACCGGTCTCCTACGAGCGGACCTGGCGTTCGGGCGTAGCGAGCCCGGGCCTGCGCATGGTGAGCACCGTCCATCGCAGACCGGATCTCTCCCGCGACGCATTCGAGCAATACTGGCTCGGCCCGCATGCTGCCGTCGCGAAGAGCTATACGGTGCCCGTCTGGCACTATGTCCAGAACGTCGTCCTCGAAGCCCTGGGACACGACTCCGACGTGGACGGCTTCGTGGGGATGCATTTCCGCACGGCCGAGGAACTGCGGTCCCGATGGCGCGATCATCCGAGGGAGGCGGCACGAGGTGCCGATGATGCAGCGAATTTCATGGCGACCGAGAGGTCGGTCGCCGTCACGACGATCGAGACGGTCTGGGACGACGGAGTCAGCGCCAGAGGCTAGAGGCGGGCAACTCATGGATTTGAAGAAGACGGGAATCTGGTTCCACACCGACGCTTTGAGCGCCACGGAGGCGGAGACGCTGGTTCGTCGCGTCGAGGCGCTGGGATTCGGCGCCTTCTGGTTCGGGGAGGGCTTCGGTCGGGATCCGCTCGTGCACGCCGCCTTCCTGCTCGCGAAGACGACCGCGATCGTGATCGCGACGGGAATCGCATCGATCTACTCCCGCGATGCCGTCGCGATGGTCGGAGGGGCGAATGCGCTCGCGGAGCAATCCAGCGGCCGCTTTCTGCTGGGTCTCGGAGTCTCCATGCCGCCCCTGGTCGAGCCACGGGGACATCGCTTCGGCCCTCCGCTCGAGTCCATGCGCGCCTACCTCGCCGCCATGAAGGCCTGCCGATACGCCTCGGTCCCGCCGCGGGAAGCCCCTCCGATCGTGCTCGCCGCCCTCGGTCCCGAGATGACGCAGCTCGCCGCGCGGGAGACCCGGGGCTCCCATCCCTGCAACGTCACGCCCGAGTACACGGCGCGGGCCCGCGAACGAATTGGCCCCGACGCCTGGCTCTGTGTCGAGCAGAAGGTCGTTCTCGAGACCGCTCCGGCGCGCGCGAGAGAAATCGCCCGCGCCGGTCTCGCCCTCTACCTGGCCGTTCCCCACCAGCGGCGCAACTGGTCGCGACTCGGCTTCGACGAGTCCGACTTCCTCGAGGGCGGATCGGACCGGCTCGTCGACGCGCTCGTGGCCTGGGGGAGCACTTCGGCGATCGCGGATCGGATCCGAGCACACCTCGACGCGGGGGCGACCCACGTCTGCATTCAACCGCTGCTGCCATCTGGCGAGCGTGTGCCGAGCGACGAGATGCTGGTCGCCCTGGCCGAGGCGGGCCCACCCTGAGCCCGAGCCGTACGCTCGACGTCTCCAGGCTCTCGCCCGTCGACCAGCCCACGGCCCGGCGCGAGTAGAGATCGACCACGGTCGCCACGTACAGCCAGCCCTCGGCCGTCCAGACGTACGTCATGTCGGTAACCCACTTCTCGTTAGGCCCTTCGGTCGAAACTTCTCGTCCTCGAGGCGTCTTCGCGCGTCGGGGTCGGAAGGATCTTGCAGGGCGAGTGCGACCTCGAAGCGCCCCTCCATTCGGCCCTCCACGCGGCCCGCCTCGCGGCCCGCCTCGCGGCGCATACGGCGCATGCGCTCGAGGTGCTCGAGGTGCTCGAGCGCCTCGGACAATGCGTAGTGCACCCCGATCCAACCGTCGTTGCGGCGCGCGACTCGTCGCTGCGCCGGCCGCGCGCATCGAAGCTCTGACCGGTGAGCGCGAACTCCTCCGCCATCCAGCCGACGCCCACGCCGAGCATGAGTCTCTCCCCCGAGAGCACCGTTGCGGTCGACACGGCCTTCGCCAGCGTGAAGGGATCGCTCATCGACAGCACGTAGACACTCGAGAGAAATCGCAGCCGCACCGTCACCTGCGCCAGCGCCGCGTTCGTCACCTAGCAATCGGGATAGGGCGTCGCGGTGCCCGCCTCCATCTTTCCATCGGAGGCCTAGGGATAGCGGGATACCAGCTTCCCGGGTAGCACGAGGTGATCGCTGACCGAGATTCCGGCGAAGCCCAGGGCCTCGACGTGGCGTGCGAGGGCGGGCAGCTCGGCCGTCGGCGTGCGCGAGAGGGATTGAAAGACCTGCATCTCAGCGGGTCCCCGTGAAGCGCGGGATCGCGTCGAAGGCGACGACGCGCTGCTCGACCTGCGGCTTCTCTCTTCCCTTGACGGTCCGAAGCCCCATCGTGCCCCGCGCGTGGCCCGCGGTCTCGATCCAGTTCGGATGCGATGGATCGCGGTGGGCGATGACGATGCGGACGCGGCCGTCGGACTCGGAGCGAGCAGCCACGTGGTTGAGGTCGATGCGGTGGTCCCGATGCTCGAGGGATTCGAGCCAGTAATTGTTGAGCTGGAAATTCCAGTAGTCGCAGTCGGGCGGGCGGAACTCGAGCAGCAGCGCCTGGTCCGCATCGAGCTCCCAGTACCCCTGGAGATAGAAGAGATTCGGGTCACCCTGGGCCCCCATCACGTCGAGGGGCCGCGCCTCGTTCGGATGCGCCTGGAACGCACGCGCCCAGTCGGCGAAGAGCGCCGTGTTGTTCTTCACGTAGGCCGCGGCGGAGAGCAGACGATCGTGGAAGATCACCGGGTCGAGAGCAGGCATCTCCGCGTCCCCTCCGATCCGCTCGAGGGAGAGCTCGGCCAGCGTCTCTTCGTCCCGTTTCGAAAACGTCTGCCGCACCACCAGCTGATGCGGACGGACGACCGTGTCGAGGGCGATCCAGTTTCCCGGCTGCTCGCGCGCAGAGATCAGGATCTCGAAGCGATCCCCGCGATCGAGTCGGAGCTGACTTCCCTCGAGCGATCCGCTGCAGCCTGAGCGCGGGCTCCCCATTCCGCCGAAATAGGCGCCCAGGCTCAGATACGGGACGCTCCCGAGGCGCCCGCGAATCCGGTAGTCGTAGGCGTTGTCGAGGGGCGCCGTCAGGTAGTGGGAGTCCGGATTGTCGCAGCCGAGCTTGATGTCGGGCCGACAGCCGAGACCAAGTCGCGGCGTTCTCGCCTCCGCGTTCTCGACCTGGCTCTCGAGGGCGAGTCGCAGGATGCGCGTTAGGTAGCGATAGCCCTCGGCGCGATCTAGCGGATCGCTCGGAACTTCGGGCCGGAGAATCGTGTGTCCGGCGCTCTTGAGGACCTCGCAGAATTCGTCCCAGAGCGCCCCGGTCTGCATGCGTTCGAGCTTGTCCATCGGCGCGGCTCCCGACCCGCGCAGCGCGGACGTGCGAAGTCGCGATCGATCATCGCGGACCTGGATCGGGACCGCTACGGTCCGACCGTTCGATCCACAGCGCCCGCGGAAGGCGTTTTTGTCCCACCTCGCAAGCTGGCTCCCCCGATACGACTTCGACGAGCACCACGAGCTCCCGATCGCCGCCGACGCCGCGACCGTGCGCAGAGCCCCGGCCCGCGAACGGGCTTGATGGCGCTCGGCGGATTCGTGCTGCTGGCGGACGAGCCGCTCGAAGTCGTGCTCGGCGTGACCGGGCGTTTCTGGAAGCTCGCGGGCGAGATCCTGCCGAGCGACCCCGCGAGCTTTCGCACACCGCCGCCGCCCGGCACCGCGCGGGCCGCGGTGAATTTCCTGCTCATCCCGCGCCCCGACTGCACGACCCTGGCCTCGACGGATACGCGCATCCTCTGCGCCGACGACCGGACGCGGCGGATCTTCGGCTGGTACTGGCGCGTGATCCGGCTCGGGAGCGGCGCGACCCGGCTCGCTATGCCGTGAAGGGCGTGACGCGCTCGTCGTCTTCCTGCGCGAGAACGAAGGGGCGCCGGAGGTCCGCATCAGCCAAGGCGGCATGAACCCCGAGGTCGAGATCGAGACCGCTGCCTCGGGCATCTTCAAGCTCCACGACTGGGGCGTCATCGGCAGCCAGACGCGCATGCGCGGCTTCGCCCAGTACAGGATGCGTTTCACGCGGCGCTCGGGCGCCTGGCAGATCGAGCGCCTGGACCTTCGCTACCGCTACCGCTACCGCGAGGACCACGCGGTCTACCTCGACGGCAAGCCCGCCTGGACGACGCCGACGCTCGGTCACCTCGACGCCGACGGCGACCCGGACGTGATCTCGTGGAGTCTGGTTGCCACGCCCGGCGGCTTCTCGACGCACTACGTCCCGGAGGCGCTGCGGGGACTGAGTTAGGTGCGGGTGTCCCGCTGCTGCGGGGCCTCGATCGACCGCGTCGCGCTCGACGCGTGCGGCGGTGTAGCGATCAGGAATGAATCAGAGACGGGCTTCGAGCCTGGAGCGGAGGGCGAAAGCCTGCGGCCCACGCGCGCGGCAGGGACGCAGCGCCCACGGCCCGGCGGAGGACGCGCTGGGCGCGCCCGGAGCGGTGGGCAGACGTGGCTCCCCGGGCAGGACTCGAACCTGCGACAAGGCGGTTAACAGCCGCCTGCTCTACCAGCTGAGCTACCGGGGAACGGGATGCTCGGGCCGGCCGAGTTTAGAGCCTGGTTCTCCATCCGCAACGCTCACGAAGAGGCAGAATCGGGGCGACTCCCCATGGCCGAGGCCTCTCAGGCGTCCCCGAACGAGATCTCGACGACCTCGAGGTCGCGCTGGCCCTTGGGCACCTTGACGCTGACCTCGTCGCCGACCGACTTGTTCATCAGGGCCTGGGCGACCGGAGAGGTGACCGAGATGCGGCCCTGCTTGGCGTCGGCCTCGTCCTCGCCGACTATCGTGTAGCGGATCTTCTCGCTGTTCTCGCTGTCGACGAGCTGCACGGTGGCCCCGAAGCGGACCTTGTCGGGGGTTTGGCCGGTCGTGTCGATGATCTGGGCGCGGGCGATCTTGTCGTCGAGCATGGCCATGCGGGCGGCGATGTGGGCCTGCTTCTCCTTGGCGGCGTGGTACTCGGCGTTTTCGGACAGGTCGCCGTGGGCGATCGCCGTCTCGATGTCCTTCACGTTGGCGGGACGGTCGACGCTCTTTAGACGCTGGAGCTCGGCCTTCAAGGTTTCGTAGCCGCGCTGCGTCATCGGCACTCGCTGGGACATGGTCTTCCTTCTGGGGGGCGGATTGGCTTTCGTCGCAGGGACGCGGCGGAGTCCGATGAGTGCGTTTCGGACGCCGCATCGATTCGGGGAGAGGCTCGCAGACCCCGGCTCGCGACCGGTCGGCAAAATAAGCTACCCAGCACGCGCGGCTCGGGCAAGCAATCGGCCCTTTGGGGACGAGACGAGGGGCGGACAGACGGATGGACCAACCGGAG
>JANNQH010000877.1:0-1874 GCA_031400655.1 Deltaproteobacteria bacterium
CTTCGCGGCGTGGTCACCGCTACTCGACTACGACATCGCGACCTGGAACCACGACATCCAGCGCAATCTGAGCCACCACCTCTACGTCGGCCAGGCCGCCGCGCGGCGATTCATCAAGGACGGCGTCGCTGGTCGGATCGCCATGGTGGCGTCGGTGAGCGGCCTCTACGGTGCACCGAACCACGCGGCCTACGGCGCAGCCAAGGCCGGCGTGATGGCGCTGGCCCGCTCGATGGCCGACGAGTGGGGCCGCCACGGCATCCGCGCGAACGCGGTCGCGCCGGACTGCATCCTCACGCCGCGGGCGGCGGCGGGATTCGAGGCCAGGGGCGTCACGGATATCGACGAAGTCGTGCGCGCGGACGGCATGCCGCTCGCGCGCTGGGGACATCCGGACGAGATCGCGGGGCCGCTGGTGTTCCTCGTGTCGAAGATGGCTTCGTTCATGTCGGGACAGACGCTCGTCGTGGATGGCGGGATGAAGGCGCATTTCCCGCATGCGGGTGCGAATCCGATGAGGGCGAAATGAGCGCCATCGCTGCTTCCCTCGTCGCGCTCCTCGCCACCCTCTGCGCCGGCCTCTTCGCGGGCGCCGCGGGCTACATCTCTCTCGTCGAACACTGGGCCCGCCTCCAGGCCGGCCCCGCCGTCTCTCTCGCTCAGTTCCGCCCGGGCTTTCCTCGCGCCCGAGCGATTCAAGCGACGCTCGCGATGTCTGGGGGCATCTTGGCAACCATCGCCTGGCTTACCGGCGCGGCGCTTTCATGGCTCGTCGTCGCTGGACTGCTATTCGCTATCGTCGCCTTCACGCTGGTTCGTATCACGCCCGTCTACAATCAGCTTCTCGATCCCTCGCTGACCCCCGAATCGCCCAACGTCTCCGTCCTGCTCGAGCATTGGGGCCGCCTTCATCTGGTCCGCAGCATCCTGGGCCTCGTCGCATTCTGTGTGGCTCTCGCTGCGCTGTAGATCATGCATCGAAGGAAGCTCAATGACTTCTCGGAATCCGCACGCGGCCCGCAATCTCACTGCCGCACGCCCCTGCCTTGTGATCGGCCTGATCGCCCTCTCCGCAAGCCTCCTGAACGCCTGCGACGCGAGTGTCCTGACGACCGCTCCTTCCACCGTCTGCACCGAGGCCGGCGCACAGTGCCAGCTCCCGAACGGCCCCCTGGGCGTCTGTGAGCGTTCGCAGTGCCCGGACGGCACGAACGCGCCCTGCTTCGCCTGTATCTCGCAGCACTAAAGCGCTGACGCCTGCTCGAAGCCCCTCCCGAAAGGAGATGACACCCAATGTATCCGCTCTCGATCCCCGTCGGCCCGCTCACATTCCGCGCGCGCGAGTCCGGCCCGAAGGACGGCCCCCTCGTCCTCTTTCTGCACGGCTTCCCTCAATCCTCCGCCGAATGGAAATCCCAGCTCGTAGCCCTCGGCGAGGCCGGCTACCACGCCGTCGCCCCCGACCAACGCGGCTACTCCCCCGGTGCACGACCCGATGGCGTCGACGCCTATTCGATCGATGCCCTGGTCGCCGACACGTTAGGCATGGCCGACGCCCTCGGCGCCGGCAGCTTCCACCTCGTGGGCCACGACTGGGGCGCCATCGTCGCCTGGCACGTCGCCGCCCGTCACCCGAAGCGCCTCCGCTCGCTGACGATCGTCTCCGTCCCCCACCCGAACGCCTTCGCCCGCGCGCTCGCTCCCGAGAGCGGTACCGACCAGCCCGAACGCTCGACCTACATCGCGGGCTTCAAACAGGCAGGCGCCGAAGCCGCGATGGGCGAGGACTTCCTCCGCATGGCCTTCAACGCCTCCGGCCTCGCCGGCCTCGACATCGAAGATCACGTCCGCGTGCTGACCGAGCCGGGCGCGAT
>JANNQH010000878.1:0-1680 GCA_031400655.1 Deltaproteobacteria bacterium
CCACAGCGCCCAGACCGCCCGCCGCTCCCACGTTCCACTCGAAAACCTGGCCAAGCCCGTGCTGCTCGCGGACGAGTACGGCTACGTGCTCGCGCTGCTGCCGGCGGCGAAGCGGGTCGATCTCGATCGCATCGGGGCCCAGCTCCACCGCCGGCTGGAACTCGCCAGCGAGGCCGAGATCGACGGTCTGTTTCGGGGCTGCGAGCCCGGCGCGCTCCCCGCCCTGGGCCAGCCCTGGGAAATCCCGACCGTCTACGACGACGCGCTGCTCGGCCTGCGCGACGTCTACTTCGAGGCCGGCGGCCACGCGGACGTCGTCTGGATGCGCGGCCCCGACTATCTCGAGCTGCTGTCGAGTGCGCTGCACGGACCCTTCAGTCGCACATTGGAGTGGGCGTCCGCCCGTTAGGCCGGACCGCTCGCGTACGGAGAGATCGCAACGAGTCACCCGAGCGCAGGAGGCCCTCCGTATGTCGCTATCACCGACCCTCGCCGAATATCTCTCCCGCCATGGGACCGCCTACGCCCTCGAGCACCACATGCATTCCTTCTGCAGCCTCGAATGCGCTCGCGAGGCCGGTGTCGACGAGGAGTGCCTCGCCAAATCGGTCGTGCTGCAGGACGACGCGGGCTTCGTGCTCGCCGTGCTACCGGCGTCGCGACGGCTCGAGCTCGACCGCGTGCGCGAGGAGCTCGGGCGGGCACTCCACGTTTCCCGGGAGCAGGACATGGCAAGGCTCTTTCCCGACTGCGAATTCGGTGCGGTTCCGCCGATCGGGGCGGCCTACGGGCTCCAGACGGTGCTCGACGCGAGCCTCGAGGAGCGCGACGAGATCTACTTCGAGGGCGGCGACCACGAGACCCTGGTCCGGATGGCGGGCGCGGCCTTCCTCGATCTGCTCGAGGATGCGACGGTCGCGGAGATCGCCTCCGAGAACACCACGCTGCTGGCAGCGCTCGCCACGCGAGAGCGGCTGCGCGGGCGGCTCGTCGCAGTCGGGCATGCGATCGGCGCACCCGTGGCCGGCGGTCGGCGCTGGACCCATCGTGTCCGGCGCGAGCTCGCGGCTCTCGCCCACGCCCTCGAAGAGCACATCGACGAGACGGAGCGGCCCGACGGCATCTTCAATGAGATCGCTTCGATTGCCCCGCGCCGGGCCCGGGACATCGATCGCCTGACCCGGGAGCATCTCGAGCTGCGCGAGGAGTGCGCGCGGCTCGACGCGCTCGCGAATGGCGGAGCGGGCCCGCTCTCCCTTCGCCGCCGCATCCATCAGCTGCTGCGGCGATTCGAAGAGCACCGCCATCGCGGCGCGGACCTGGTATTCGAGGCATTCGGCGTCGACATAGGTGGCGGCTGAGGTGGGGGCTGAGGCGGCGGC
This sequence comes from Deltaproteobacteria bacterium, assembly GCA_031400655.1. Lineage (GTDB taxonomy): Bacteria > Myxococcota_A > UBA9160 > UBA9160 > UBA4427 > UBA4427. The sequence goes on from JANNQH010000878.1 coordinate 1,383, forward strand.
TGAGGCGTACGGGAAGGGCCCGCGCCGAGGGGGCTGACGAGCGGCCGGATGGGGTGGTGCCCCGGGAGTCGACTTGGAGCGAGTCAGCGTCCTGATCGCTGGGGGCGGCATCATCGGATCGGCGGTCGCCTACTGTCTGGCTCGAATCGGTGTAAGGGAGATCCAGGTCGTCGATCTCGATCTGGCCGGCGTGTATGCCTCTTCCGAGCTGAATGCCGGGGGCGTCCGGGCGACCTGGTGGCAGCCGGTCAACATCGAGACGTGCCGCCAGTCGCTCGATTTCTTCCGCACACATCGC
>JANNQH010000879.1:0-1986 GCA_031400655.1 Deltaproteobacteria bacterium
GGTTGGCCGGTCACGACCTTCGTGCTGATGAACGAGGGCGCGAGCATCGGGACGACGAGCCACGGCCGTACCCGGGTCGCGGTTCTGGTGGCCGACGCCGTCCGCAGCGGACGCTTCGAGGAGTCGGTCGTGCGCGAGAAGCTCGGCGCGGGATATGTCGAGGAGCGCGTGCTCGGGCTGCTCCAGGACCGCCTGAAGCGGGCCATCCTCGACGGGCGCCGGCCCGACGTCGACGGCTCGGTGCTGAAGATCTTCATGGCCGAGGCGGGCCACCGGAAGGCGACGCTCGCGGCCTGGCTGCAGGGGGCCGACGCGCTGCTCGCCGGACCGTCGGCTCCGATGCAGGGCATCTGGCAGGACAGCCTCTTGTCCCGCGGTGCCGTCACCGTCGGCGGCGGCACCGTCGAGGTTCATCGCAATGGCCTCGGCGAGCGGGCACTGGGACTCCCCAAGGAGCCCCGCGTAGACCGCGATCGCGCCTTCAAGGATCTGCGCGTCAGCGGGAAGTGAGCGAAGCTGCGCCGCGCGAGTCGCGAGGGATCCGAGACGATCGTCCGAGACCAGCGTCCGAGACCAGCGAGAGAAAACGAGGAGTCCGATCATGCCCGAAGTCCATTCCCCTGCCGCCGTGCGGCCCGCCCTGTCGCTTCAGCCCCAGAATTTCGCCGCCAAGGATCCGGGGGTCGGCGGTTGGCGTCACCTCTTCGATCAGGCTCGCGGTGCGGATGCGGCGGGGATCGATCGGCTCGTCGTCTCGGACCACGTCGTGCTCGGCGAGCAGCTCGAAGCCTACGGCGATCCGAAGACGGGGGGCATCAAGGGCGGTGTCCAGCCGACGGGGCCCGACGGGCATTGGCTCGACCCGATCGTGGTGCTCTCGATGTGGGCGGCCGTCACGAAGCGGACGCGCTTCATGACGGGCATCCTGATCGCGCCGCTGCGGCGACCGGCGACCCTCGCGAAGCAGCTCGCGACGCTCGACGTGCTCTCCGAGGGCCGTCTCGACATCGGCGTCGGCGTCGGCTGGCAGCGTGAGGAGTACGAGGCGAACGGCATCCAGTACGACGGCCGTGGCAGGCTCCTCGACGAGACCCTCGAGGTCTGCCAGACGCTCTGGCGCGACGAGTCGGCCAAACACAGCGGCGAGCATTACCGCTTCGAGAAGATCCACCTGAACCCGAAGCCGCTGCACGCCTGTGGCGTGCCTTTCTGGATCAGCGGGACACTCAATCCGAATGTGCTGCGCCGGATCGTGAAATACGGCAGCGGTTGGATTCCGTGGGGACCCGACGGGATGAATCCGATCGAGGGCTTGAAGAAGATCCGCGAAGCGCTTGCGAAGGCGGGTCGGAGCGTCGAGGGATTCGAAGCGACGAGCTACATCCCGCTTGCGTTCGGAAGCGACAAGCAGATCGACGTCGAGAAGACGATGTCGGTCGTCGCGCCGATGGTGGCAGGTGGGCTCACGGACCTGCGCATCACCCTCGACCTTCCGACGAGCCAGGCCGCGGTCGAAGACCTGCTGACCCCGCTCGTGCAGGCATTCCGCCGCAACGCGGGTCGGCGTTAGGTCAGGGTCGACAGGGGCGAAGGCCGTTGTCCAGCGAAGACTTTCATCAATTGAGAAAGTCCGGCGCCTCCTGCATCAGGACGTCGAAGAGCGGCTTGAAGCTGATGTGTCCGACGCCGTGGCGGCCGACGAGGTCGGCCGTCACCTTGGCGTGGCGGTCCTCGATCCAGACGGGTTGGCCCGCGGCTTCGGCCAAGAGCTGCGCCTGACAGGTCCGCTCCATCGTGACGAACCAGAAGGCCGCCTCGTCGACGCTGTGGCCGACAGTGAGCAGGCCGTGGTTGCGCAGGATCACGGCCTTGTGGGGGCCGAGGGCGGAAGCGATCCGATCGCCTTCGCCGAGATCCATGACGACGCCCGTGTAGTCGTCGAACACGGCGTGGTCCTGGTAGAAGGCGCAAGCGTCCTGGGTGAGC
>JANNQH010000880.1:0-2061 GCA_031400655.1 Deltaproteobacteria bacterium
CCGGACTCGCTAAGGTCCGCCCGCCGGCGAAAGCGGGTCCTCCATGGACCCCTCGCCCACGAATGGCCAGGCGCCCGTAGCTCAGATGGATAGAGCATCAGCTTGCGGAGCTGAGGGTCGCAAGTTCGAGTCTTGCCGGGCGCACCATTCTTTCGCGGGGTTCACTCGAGCTCCCACAGGGCACGAATCGGGACCGCGTACAACCCGTCCCCGAACGACACGCCAGCCTCTCCATCGTAGAGCACGACGCCGGCCACAAATCGCTTCCCCGCCGCGTCGCGCAGCTTCCGCAGGCCGCGGAAGTCCGCGGCCGTGACCGTCGCGGAAGCCTTGATTTCGACTCCGGCGAGCGCCCGTCCGCCAAGCTCGAGGACCAGATCGACCTCCGCGCCATCCTTGTCGCGAAAGTGGTGAAAGCGAACGTCGTCCTCGAGCCAGCTCGCCTGCCTTCGGAGCTCCTGGAAAACGAAAGTCTCCAGTAGCTGCCCGAGGGTTTGCCGATCGTCCCGCAGACTCTCTGCATCGAGCCCAAGGAGCGCACATGCGACTCCGGTATCGCCGAGGTGCAGCTTCGGGGCCTTGACGAGACGGCTGAGTCGATTGCTATGCCAGGGAGCCAGCGTTTCCAATAGAAAGACCCGTTCAAGCAGCGTGACGTAGTCCTTGATAGTGGGGCGACTGATCTGGAACGGTGCTGCGAGATCGCTTACGTTGAGTAACCGAGCCGTTTGACCGGCAGCGAGCGTGAGCAGACGGGGAAGTACGTCGAGGGAGGCGATGCGCGCCAGTTCGCGCACGTCGCGCTGCACCAGGGTCTCGATGTAGTCCCGATACCAGACTGCACGGCGTTTCGGCGTCGACCGCGCCAGTGCGGCAGGGTAACCGCCGGCGACGATTCGCGTCGCGAGCTCCCTGCCGAGACGTCCATAGTTTCGACCCTTGAAGCGGCCGGCGAAGAGTGCACCGAGAAATCCCGGCCGAACGTGCGCGAGCTCGCATTGGGCCAGAGGATGGAGCCGCAGCAGCTCCATTCGACCTGCCAGGGAATCGGCAAGCTTGGGAACGAGCAGCACGTTCGCCGATCCGGTGAGCAGGAAGCGACCGGGTCGCCGGTCGCGGTCGACTGCCGCCTTCATGGATGTGAAGAGCGCCGGTACGCGCTGCACTTCGTCCAGGATGCACGTCTCGGGAAGATCGGCGACGAACCCGGCCGGATCGCTTGTCGCTGCTTCCCGGGTCACGTCGTCATCGAAGCTGAAGTAGGTGTAGCCTCGCTTCCTTCCAATGACTCGCGCGAGCGTCGTCTTGCCGCTCTGCCTGGGCCCGTGGATCAGGACGATGGGGGAATCGGCGAGCGCTCGCTCGAGCGCCGACTCGGCGAATCGGGGATGGAGAAGCTCGTCCGGCATGGTGGCTGATTGTAAGGTTCATGGCTGGCCAGTTGCAACCTTATATAGCGTCTGATTGAAACCCTGAAGCCCGACAGCCCGGATCGTCGGGCCGCGGCTTCCCGCGGCCGAGTTGCACGCCCTGACACGGGCACCCGCGAGCCGGAGGGGTGACGTGCCTGATTCAACCGGCGACGCATAGCGACGCTGATCGCTCCAGTGACGCCGTCCGCGCTGCTCCATGCCGTTTCCTACCGCAATCTGCCGCGCCGAGAGCGTAAGTCCTTGTCTTTGTTGGGCTCTCCGTCGTTTTGCGGAGCCGAGGGTCGCAAGTTCGAGTCGTGCCGGGCGCGCAATTCTCTATCCAGCAAGCAGTGGATCTGATTCGCTGGCGCGAAGCCCCGCCGAGCGGGCATGCCGAGATCACACCGCGACGACGCGAGGCGCAGCCCCTGCGCGGCGCGCCACGACCCGCGATCATCCAGTCCGACACCATGCCGCGCGAGCGGGGAGGCAGTCTTGAGCGATCCGGCATACACAGACCTGGCGCGGGCCAGCACTCATTCGATCGGAATCGGCGGCGCGCTCATCTCGCTCGTCGAGCCGCATCCGGGCACCGAGCAGGCCTACAACCGCTGGTACGAGGACGATCATTTCTACGCGGGCGCGTTAT
>JANNQH010000881.1:0-8851 GCA_031400655.1 Deltaproteobacteria bacterium
AGGCTCGCACTGACGATCTTCGCAGTGGCGACGCTGGTCCGGGCGATTCCCTGGCAGTACGTGTTCACGCCTGAAGGTGTGGTGTTCCAGGACGGCGACGGATACGCGCACATGTGGCGGATCTGGAATGCGGCGTCGAAGTCGGTTCCGCTGTCGGCTCGCGACCTCTTCACCAACTTTCCGCACGGCGGTGAGGTCATCTGGCCGCCCGCCTTCGATTGGGGCCTCGCGACCTTGATCGCCGGGCTCGGTCTCGATCAGTCCGGCGCAGAGATCCTCTGTGCCTGGGTGCCGGTCGTGCTCGGCGCCACCGCCGTGACACTCGCGGCGCTCGTCGCGGCGCACTTCTTCTCGTGCGAGGCCGGCTGGATCACGGGCGCGATCCTCGCCGTGATCCCGGGCAGCTTCCTCTACACGCAGCTCGGCTTTCTCGATCATCACGCGGCGATGACGCTGATCGAGACGGCGCTCTTGGGGGGCGCGATGCAGGTCGTCGCTGCGCGCGACAAAGGTCCTCATTCCTGGCCCCTGGCGGCCGGTGCGCTCGCTGCGCTCGCGCTGCTGGTCTGGACCGGGGCACTGCTGGCCCTGCTCGTCGTCCAGATTGCGATGCTGTGCTGGTCCGTCGCCGCCCGCGAGGTCGCGCTCGCGATCGCTCGAACGGTTCGGCTGTCGCTGGCGCACGCGATCGTGGCGATCGCGATCCTGCCCTTCTCGCTGCGGGATTGGGAGATCTATGGCCGCTTCAGCCCGCTCGTGCCGAGCCTCTTCCAGGTCGTCTGGTTCGGAGCAGCCGCGGCCTGTCTCGCGCTCGCCGCGGCGAGCTGGCGTCTCCGCTCGCTCGGCGCGACGCGACCGAGGCGACTCGCGTCAGCGATGGCCATCGGCGTGTTCGGGCTCTCGCTGACCTTCACGCTGATTCCCGAGCTCGCCGCCGTGCTCGAGGGAGGGGCGGGCTGGTTCACGGGGGACGTGGAGTTTCTCGTCGGGATCGTCGAGCTCGAGCCGCTCGTGACGAGCGGCTACACCGGGCTCCGGTGGGGTCCGGTGCTCTACCTGTCTCCCCTCGTCCTGGTGCTTCCGTTCGCATGCATCTGGCTCGTCTGGCGGTTCCGGCGACCGGAGGTGTGGTTGCTGCTCGGCTGGACGGCCGTGTCCTTCGTGCTCGTGCTCAACCAGCTCCGCTTCGTGAACACGTTCTCCGTTGCCTTCTCGATTGTGATGGGCGCGGCGATCGGCTCGCTCCTCGAGGCGATCGACCGGCGCGCGGGAGGTCCCCGAGCGCGGCGCGTCGCACGCTCTTTCGTCGTGCTTGCGCTGTCGGTGGCGCTCGCGGTGCCCGCCTGGCTCTACTACGGCAAGCGGTTGCGCGACGGCGGAGCGGAGGTGGCGAATCCGATCCGCGATGCGCGCATCGAGGTCGCGCGCTTCCTGGGCCGGGCCTCACCGGCGCCGCTCGATGCGCAGGGTCGGCCGACGGGCGGACTGCTCGGAAGCTGGGATACCGGGCACGAATATCGTTACTACTCCGGGTGGGCCGTTCACCAGGACGGGTTCGGTCCCTATGTCTCGCCCGGGAGCCTGCGGCTGGCGAGTCGTTATTTCTCGACCTTCGACGAGGAAGAGGCGCTCGGTGTACTCGAGGAGCTGGGCACGCGATTCGTCATCGTCGATCGACAGGGCGCCGGCCTACCCGTGGTTGCGCCACGCAGCATGACGAGTCGGCTCGTTCAGCTGCGGGGATCGGGCGCCAATCTGAGCGTTCTCGGGAAGGGTCGGCCGGTCTGGGTCCCGGCGCTCAGCCACCACCGGCTGCGCTACGCGGCCGAGCACGGCGTGGGCGGCGTCTGGCTTTTCGAGATCGTCGCCGGCGCGATCGTCACCGGAACGTCGACGCCCGGGGCCGAAGTCACGATCGCGCTCGAGCTCGGCACGCCATGGGGACGGCCCGAGGTCTGGCAGGAACGGTTGCGGGCCGACGAGACGGGTACGTTCCGATTCCGCGTCCCCTATGCGACGAAGGGCGGCCCGGAATCGGCGTTTCCGCCGATCGGCCCCTATCGACTCCGAACGCCGCAGGGGCAGTTCGAGATCGAGGTCGACGAGGAGTCCGTTCGCGCTGGCGGTCTGGTCCCGGTATTGTGCCAAGACGCCCGCCATCGGCTGTAGGGTGACTCCGGGTGGACCGCGGGGTCAGAGTCAATCCGAGCGATCGCTTGGAAAATGGGATTTAAACTACCTACCCCCCAGAGCCATTCTCGGACCGATCGAACCTTCGGAAATAGAATCAGGAGGACAAGCATGCCCGCGGAACTGGTGCAGACCTCTCGATCGGACGTGGGCTGGATCGCTCGGATGCTGCTCGCGACCACCGCCGTCGGCCTGCTCTTCGCCGTCAACGCCGCCGCGAGCCCGACCCGCGACGAGCAGGTCATCGCCGTCCTCGATCAGTACATGGACGCGCTCAACGATCTCGATCTCGAGCGTCACATCGCCACCTATCACTTCCCCCACTTTCGCTTCGCCAGCGGCGAGCTCGTCGAATGGAAGACTAAGGTCGAGGCGATGCCGCTTCTCGCCCGGCCGCGGGACGAGTGGCGTGCGGGGCTTCGGGCCACCCTCGACCCGAGCTGGCATCGAAGCCAGTGGACGCGGCGCGAGATCGTGCAGGGGGACGACACGAAGGTCCATGTCGTCACGACCTTCGTCCGCCTGCGCGAGGATGGAAGCACGATCGCGACCTACGAATCGCTCTACGTAATGACGTTCGAGAAGGGACACTGGGGAATCAAGGGGCGATCGAGCTTCGCGCCGTGACCCTTACCCCACCTACGCCTGGCTGCGCGAATACGCTCCCGTGCCTGCCCCCAAACGGGCGCCCGTTTACGTAATTGGACTTACCGGCGGTGCGGGAAAGGCCGGCTCTTGAACCGCTTATCCCCCACCCTTCCAAATCGCTCTTGAAGCGGTCTCCCAGCCACGGGCCGAAAGCTGGAATCGGCTCGACTGTGCGTTGCCAAGCTCAATGCGCCCGTATTTGCGGCCGAGCACGACCTTCAGATCTGCTGGTCTTTTTGAGTCAGTTTTGACCCATCTTGCTTATTCGACGCACATCCCAGAGGCCCGATTCATAGTCAGTTGCGATCCGGCGCCCATTTTTTCGATCGGCAGCGTACAATCAGGAGGCGCTTGCTCGGTCCTCGATTCCCGGGTTGAGTTCCCGATACATCCCGGTCTGGTCCGCAATATGCTATTCGAGCCCGATGCCGGGCTGGGCTCGCGAGTGTATTCGCCGGCGTCGACGGTGATGGAGAATCCAAGTCTGGATCGCTTGAAGCTTTCACCCAGGTTCGGCTGCGCGCTGCTTCAGCTGAGCTTCGCCACACTACTGGGAATCCCCCGTGCCGGGCACGCCGCAGATTGCGCCCCGCCCGTCGCGACCGTCACCTCCGTTCAGGGAAGCGTCGAGCTGCGCCGATCGGGCAGCGAAGCCTGGGCTCCGGCGGATTTGAATGCGGCCGTCTGCGCAGGCGACACGATCCGCGCCCAGCGGCGCAGTCGAGCCGGCGTCCAGCTGGCGGGCGCCTCGATGCTTCGGATCTCGGCCGGAACGGAGATGACCTTCGAGGGCCCCAAGGCAGACGGGACCCAGGTCGTGGACATGCTGCGAGGAGCGGCTCATATATTGAGTCGATCCGGCGATGGCCGACTCGACGTCAACACACCCTTCGCCGTGGCCGGCGTCCGAGGCACGGAATTCCTGATCGAGTCTGGAGACAGCGAGGCCGAGGTCACCGTCTTCGAAGGCGTCGTCCTGGCGCAAAACGAGGCCGGAAGCGCAAGGCTCGCGGGTGGCCAATCCGCTGTGGCTCGCGCGGGCGAGGCCCCTTCGGTGCGTAGACATGCTCGAAGGGCGACTCTTCGAGCTCCGTTCGAAACAGGATCGAAGCATATTGAGAGGATTCGATCAGCTCCAGCTGTCGATCGATCTCCTCCCCCCCGATCTGATAGCCCCCGTCATCGGGACTCGACTCGGAGTGAAAGAAATATCCGAGCACCACGTCGCTCGAGGACCGACGGAAAGCCTCAGCGAGGGCACGATCGCCATCAGAATCGCGTCGCCAGCCGTCGAGCAGCGTCTCGAGACGATCGTCGTCGATTTGGAGCCGCGTCAGGCTCCGGTCGAGATCCTCGAGCAAAGCGAGATTCGAGCTCTGCTCTGGCTCGAGGAATCCCACGTCGAAGGCGATCACACGGGCCCCGGCCTCCGACAACCGGTCGACCATCGCGGCCATCCTCGAGCGAGACCAGGGCCAGCGCCCCTCGACGTCGAGACTCTGCTCGTCGATGAGCGCAAGCACGACGGAACCAGACGGCTCGATAACGCCCCTCGATCGCATGCGCAGGTCATAGGTCCGCAGCTCGAGCAGCTCGAGGATTTCGATCTGAAGGTAGAAGAGGACCCAGGCACCAATTAGACAGCCGAATACCAGATGCCTTGGCCGAATCGATGCGACCAGCGAATCGCGGTTCATCTCTACTCCTCGATCGGGAGCAGACCGCTCTCCGATCGGGCGATTGTATGCCCGAAGCGCAGTTGGAAGCGACCGGTCGGCTACGAAACGGCTCCCTGACACCCGATGGATCGAGCAGCGGCCAAAGGCATGGACTGACCGAAAGCTTCGCCCTTTTCTCCCTACCAGCGCCGACTCGTCCTTTTCCTCTCGGTGGCGACCTTCTTCGAGGGCTACGACCTGATCGCGATCACGCAGATCCTGCCCGATCTCCGAGCCGACTTCGAGCTCTCGAAATCTGCCGGGGGACTTCTCGTCGCGGGCGTCAACGTCGGTGCGATCGCGGCGTGGCTGCTCGTGCGGCGCGCGGATCGCTGGGGCCGGAGGCGGTTGCTCGCCTGGACGATCGGCGGGTACACGCTCTTCACGGTCGCTTCGGGTCTCGCGCCCGATGCGACGAGCTTCGGTCTCGCCCAGCTCCTGGCGCGCACCTTCCTGCTCGCGGAGTGGGCCGTCGCCATGATGGTCGCCGCCGAGGAGTTCCCCGCGGATCGACGCGGATTCGTGATCGGCCTGATCCAGGCGTTCTCGAGCGTCGGCTCGATCCTGTGCGCGGCGCTGACGCCCACCCTGCTCGCCACCAGTATCGGCTGGCGGGCGGTCTACTTCGTCGGCGCGATCCCGCTGCTCCTGCTGGCGTGGGCTCGGCGCAGTCTGCGCGAGACCCGCCGATTTGCCGAGCAGGTCGCGCCATCGGGCGACCGCGCAACGCAGGTCTTTGGACCGATCCTGCGTGGGCCCTATGCGGGGCGGGTCCTCAGGATGGGCCTCATCTGGATGCTCATCTATGCCTGCACGCAGAACGCCGTCACCTTCTGGAAGGAGTTTGCCGTCGCGGAGCGCGGCTTCAGCGACGCAGACGTCGGACGCGCTGTCGGGATTGCGGCCATCGCCGCCCTCCCCCTGGTCTTCGGGGTCGGGACGCTGCTCGACCGGATCGGTCGGCGCCGGGGAGCCGTGGTCGTCTTCGGCGTGACCGCGTTAGGCGTCTTCGGATGCTATCCGGCCCACTCCCCCTGGCTGCTCACCGCCTGCCTCGCCCTGGGTATGTTCGGCGCGACGGGCGTACTGCCCGTCCTGTCCTCTTTCAATACCGAGCCTTTCCCGCCGCGCTCCGAGGCGAAGCCTACGGCTGGGCAAACAACGGGATCGGGCGCATCGGCCATGTCCTCTCGCCGGCGCTCCTCGGCTTTGCGGCGGAGATTATCGGCTGGGGCGCCGCCGTTCGTGCGACCGCGATTCTTCCGATTCTCGCCGCCGCGCTGCTGATCGCCTGGCTGCCCGAGACCGCGGGGCGGGAGCTCGAGGAGACCTCGGCGCTCAGCAGCGGATGAAGCCGCGCGGACCCGTGCTCTGCCCATGCTCACATCAACGACGATGGATACAGCTCGACGCGCAGCCCGGCCGTATCGATACTCGATCAAAATGGCTTTGGCGACGCGACCATGGCCCGGCTATGGTCGCCATTCTTCTCGACGGACCGTGCCCCATGATCACCGCCGACCAGCTGCTCGCCCATGCCGTGGGTGACTACGGCGAGGCCGCCGAGGTCCTCGACGCGGCCGGTCTCGTGGTGACACCGGGCTTCGTCGACATCCATTCCCACTACGACGGACAGGCGATCTTCGACTCGGCGCTCGCGCCGAGCAACGCCCACGGCGTCACGACCGTCGTGCTCGGCCTGTGCGGCATCGGCTTCGCGCCGGCGCGGCCTGCGGATCACGATCTGCTCGTCACCACCATGGAGTCGGTCGAGGACATTCCCGGTGACGTGCTGCGCGCGGGACTTTCCTGGGAATGGGAGACCTTCCCGCAATATCTCGACGCCCTCGATCGCCGCCACTTCTCAATGGACGTGGCGACCCACATCGGTCACGTCGCCCTGCGCACCTACGTGATGGGCGCGCGCGGCGTTGCGAACGAGCCGGCGAACGGGAACGACATCGCGCAGATGGCGAAGCTCGCAGGCGAGGCCGTCGAAGCCGGAGCCCTCGGCTTCTCGACCTCCCGTGTGAAGGCCCATGTGACCCTCGCCGGGGATCCCGTGCCCGGGACGACGGCGCAGGAGGACGAGCTCTTCGCCATCGGCCGCGCGATCGCGAAGACCGGCAAGCCGGTGGTCTTCCAGGTCGCCTCCGCGGGCATCGACGGCCAGGATCCGGAGGACGCGCTGAAGGAGATCGAGTGGATGCGGCGCCTCTCGATCGATGCGCAGATCCCGGTCTCCTTCCTGGTCCTGCAGTCGTTCACGGCGCCGGGACTCTGGAAGGAGCTGCTCGACACGGCCGCGCGAGCGGAGGGAGAAGGCGCTCGGCTGCGCGCCCAGGTCGCGAATCGCCCGTTCGGCATGCTGCTCGGCCTCACGACCCGGCATCCCTTCATGAAGCGTCCGACCTTCCATCGCCTGGCGCAGGAGGCGGGCTCGCTCGAAGCCCTGGTCGCCGAGCTGCGCAAGCCCGAGATCCGGGCCGCGATCCTCGCCGAGCCCGACTCCGTCTCGACCGGCGACAAGTACGAAGGCATGGGCATGCTCGTCGCCCACATGCCGACGATGGTCTACCCGCTGCTCGACGACCTCGACTACGAGCCCACGCCCGATCGCTCCCTCGATGGCCGCTGCAAGGCCACGGGACAAGCGCCGCTCGAGCTTTTCTACGACCTGATGCTCGACGAGGCGGGACGGCGGCTCTTCCTCGTCCCGTTCTTCAACTACGCGGGCGGGGATCATGCCGACATCCTCGCGATGCTGGATCACCCGTCGACGGTCCTCGGCCTCGGCGACGGCGGCGCCCATCTCGCGACCATCTGCGACGCCTCGATGCCGACCTATCAGCTCTCCCACTGGGTGAAGGGCCGAACGCGCGGCCCGCGGCTCTCTCTCGAGCGCGCCGTGAAGATGCAGACCCAAGACACGGCGGCCCTCTACGGCCTCTCCGATCGCGGCACGCTCGAGGTCGGCAAGCGCGGCGACGTGAACGTGATCGATCTCGATCGACTGGCCCTGACGCCGCCGCGGATGGTGAGCGATCTGCCGGCTTCTGGGTCCCGGCTCCTGCAGGATGCCGTCGGTTACGTCGCGACCATCGTGGACGGCGTCGTCGTGCGCCGGCACGACATCGATACCGGCGCCCGACCGGGGCGGCTGATCCGCGGCGGGCGTTAGGCCGCGCGGGGCCGCCAAGGGCCCGGGGCGGGTCCCGGCGCGACGCCGGCGAGCGCCGACCTCGCAGAGGACCGCGCTCGCCCGCCTCCGTCAGAAGCAGTTCGATCGGTCGTGCTGAAGACCTGGCTCGTTCATCTCATGGCCTCCCCGATCAACGCCTCCGTTTCGATTTTCCGAAGGCTTTCTTCTGTCGTGGACCCAACCCCTCCCGCCAGCCGCGAGCCAGCTCGCCCACGGAGACTCCCTGCGCGAGGATCGAGTCCCAGCTCGCCTCGCAGCCGAGCGCAGCCGCCGCGCCTTTGCGCGTCCCAATCGCGGCCGCCTCCAGCGTCGAGTCGCTCTCGTCCGCGAACCCGAGTCCGTCGATCAGAAATCGCCGAAAATACTCGGGGATCTGCCGAACGCTTGGCAGCGCGGCCGCGAGATGGATCGGATGCCGTCCGATCGCCCCCAGCTGGAGGGCGCCGTCTTCGGTCAGGACATCGACGAGCGCCTCGATTGCGCGATCGGGGACGCCGACACTCTCGAAGAGCGCCACGAGGGCGACCTTCGGGCTCGCGAAGCGCTCGGCCATGACGAGCTCGATGAAACGATGGACGCGAGCTGGATTCAGGCCATCGGGGTAGGAGAGTCGTCCGTTCGCGTCGACGCTCACTCCGCTTCCGGCGACCTGCTCGATGGCCTTCGAGACCAGGCGCCTGGTCAATGCATTCATGGGTCTGGAGCTTGCTGCATGTGATTCGCGTACGCGAGAGGCGAGGGCGGTTCGGTCCCGGCACATCCTTTACAGAATTGCGGCCACATCGTTTACACGCAGGAGATGACCTCGATGGACACGAACCCGACGAAGCAGCGCCAAGCGTTCTGTCGCGACTACGCAAGCGGCCAGTGGTCCCCGAACGGGTCGACCGGGCAGTGGGTCTCGAATCGAGTCTGGCCGTGCTCGACGCCTTCGGCTTCACCGTGATCGAAGCCGCGGCCTCACCCGCGCTGTCGGCCCGCGATGCGAGAAAAGCGCGAGTTGCGTGAAGGGGTTCGCACAGCGCGGCCCACGCAGGGAGCCGCTTCCCGCCGGCCGGGATCGGTCTAGACTGCGGGGGCGCGCGCCGACCCC
>JANNQH010000882.1:0-2338 GCA_031400655.1 Deltaproteobacteria bacterium
GATCACTCCGGCGAGCACGGCCGTCATGAAGGCCGTGATCGCGAACCAGACGACATAGAGCGTCGCGTGGATGACGTTGGCCGGCGGCGGCTTGATGGGGCCGATCGCCTTGGGCTGCGCCTTCGGAAACAGGCGGAAGAACCGGACCGCGACGAAGACCACCGAGACGAGACAGAGGAGATGGAAGGCGATGTAGAGCGGGTGCTGGAGGCGCGTCATCGCAGCGTCCCAGGATTCGGGGCCGCGGCCTAGGGCCCGGATCATGCCGATCGCGAGGAATGAGATCAGGAAGTAGACGATACCGGTGGCATCGAATAACAGGTAGGTCAGGATCCGGCTGGCGCCCCACCAGGTCGCCGGCATCTGCGGGGGCGCAGTACGAGTACGGCCGGGCGTGTGAGGGGCCATTGCGTGGGGGTGGGCCGGTCGGGCCATATCAGGCGCCTCCTCGGGGCAGGACGAGGTTCTTGGCCCAGTCGATCACGGCCTCGAACTTCGCCTGGTTGATGGCGGCCGCGGGGTCGACGTTCTTCGGACAGACCTCGCTGCACTCGTTGGCGTAGGAGCAGCTGAAGATCGTCCCCTCGCCGCGGAAGATCTCGTTTCGCTCGGCCTTGCCCTCGTCGCGGGAGTCCATGTTGTAGCGGTGGCCCAGGGCGATCGCGGCGGGGCCGAGGAACTCGGGCTCGTTCGCGACGACGGGACACGCGGAATAACAGAGCATGCAGTTGATGCACAGGCTGAACTGCTTGAACGTCGCAAGCTGGTCCGGCGACTGGCTGTAGGTCAGCTTCGTGTTCAGAGCGGCCTTGTCGGCGGCCTTCTCCTTGGCGCGCATGATCCAGGGCTTGACGCTCTCGAACTTGTGCATGAAGCCGTCGAGCTCGACGACGAGGTCGCGCACGATCGGGAAGTTCGCGAGCGGCTCGATGTCGATCCGGTCGCCGTAGTCGTTGATCGAGGTCTTGCAGGTCAGCTTGGGCTGGCCGTTCACCATCATGCCGCAGGAGCCGCAGACGGCCATGCGACACGACCAGCGATGGGAGACCGTCGCGTCGAGCTCGTCCTTGATGAAGTTGACGGCGTCGAGAACTTTCCAGTCCGGCTCGCAGGGGACTTTGTATTCCTGCTTGCGCGGGGCCTGATCCTTGTCGGGATCGAAGCGCGTGATGACGATTGTCTTCTCGGCCATCAGTATTTCCGTTCCTCCGGCACCCATTTGCCGAGCACGACCGCCTTCTTGCCCAGCCGCGGTCCGGCCGGGTCGTGATGGGTCAGCGTGTGATAGAGATAGTTCTGGTCGTCGCGGGTCTTGAAGTCCTTGCAGGTATGCGCGCCGCGGGACTCTTTGCGGTGGGCGGCGGCGACGGCGATCGTCTCGGCGACCTCGACCATGTTCTGGAGCTCCATCGCCGTGATGAGCTCGGTGTTGAAGACCTTGCTCGAGTCCTCGAGCCGGAGGTCGGCGACGCGGCCCCGGAGCTGCGCGGTCGCAATCACGCCGGTCTGCATCGTGCCCTGCTCGCGGTAGACGCCGCAGCTGTCTTCCATCACGCTATTCAGCTCGCGGCGGATCGCCGAGATCTTCTCGCCGCCCTTCTTGCGGCCGCGCAGGTTCGCGACACGACCCGCTTCTTCCGCGCACTCGGCGATGACCGCGGCTTCGTTGCCTGCCGACGAACCCTTCGAGTAGGTCATCGCATGACGAGCCGCCGCCGCGCCGAACACGAGGCATTCGGTCAGCGAGTTCGAGCCGAGCCGGTTGGCGCCGTTGATCGAGACACAGGCGGCCTCGCCCGCGGCGTAGAGACCGGGCATCGTGGTCGCGCCGTGGATGTCCGTGTCCACGCCGCCCATCATGTAATGCAGGACGGGACGGATCGGGATCGGCGTCGTCACGGGATCGACGCCGATGTAGGTCTTGGCGAGCTCGCGCACGAAGGGAAGCTTCGTGTTGATGACGTCGGCGCCGAGATGCGTCAGGTCGAGATGGACGTAGGCGCCGTAGGGGCCCTCGAAGCCGCGGCCGGCTTCGATTTCCTGCACGATCGCGCGGGAAATCATGTCGCGGGGACCGAGCTCGGCCTTCTTGCCGACGCCGTAGTCGTAGTCGACGAGGAAACGCTCACCCTTCGAGTTCTTGAGATAGCCGCCCTCGCCACGGGTGGCTTCGGTGATGAGAATGCCGGTGCCGGGGAGGCCCGTCGGGTGGTACTGGACGAACTCCATGTCCTTCAGCGGGACGCCCGCGCGGTAGGCGAGCGCCATGCCGTCGGCGGTCTTGATCGTGCCGTTCGTCGTGAACGGGAAGATCTTGCCGCCGCCGCCGGTCGTGAGG
>JANNQH010000883.1:0-3368 GCA_031400655.1 Deltaproteobacteria bacterium
CGGTCGCGCAGGCGGGTCGAGATCGGACCGGGACAGACCTCGCCGAGCTCGCTGCCGTCGACCGATTCGACAGGCCATACCCCGGCCGACGTGCCCGTCAGGAACGCCTCCGAGGCGCCTAATAATGCGTCGGGAGGAAGCTGCGTCTCGCGGCAGGGGATGCCTTCGGACTTCGCGAGCTCGAGGATCGAGCTGCGCGTGACGCCGTGGAGGACCTTGGCGGCGGACGGTGTGAGGAGCTCGCCTTTTCCGTCGACCAGGAACAGATTCGTCGTCGGGCCCTCGGCGAGGAAGCCGTCTTCGTCGACCAGGATGATCTCGTCGTAGCCGGAGGCCCGGGCGCGCACCTTCGCCGTCATCGGCGAGGCGTAGTTGGCGGAGACCTTGGCCTGGGGCGACAGGATGTCCTCGCGGCGGTTGGCGCGTTCCTTCTCGATCCAGAGCTTGAGATGCTGCGCCTTCGGCGGCGAGGGACGCGGCAGGCGGTCGTTGATGTCGGCTTTGGGATCGTAGGCGGCGATCGCGATCGTGACGTGGGTATCGATCGGGACCACGTCGACCTCGATCGACGCAAAGTAAGCGCTGATCTTGACCGCCTTCGCCCCCGGATTCGCGCGCGCCGTGGCGCAGATGGCCTCGTGCAAGGCTTCTGGCGACTGCGAGACTGGCAGTCCCATCAACGCGCACGAGTGGAAGAAGCGCTCGATATGGGGCGCCAGCCGGAAGATCGAGGCCCCACGGGGCGTGTCGTGGACGGACATATAGTCGAAGACGAGGGAGCCGCGTTGAAGCGAGTGGGACAAGACGTGCACCGTCGCCGCGGCCCAGGGTCGCAGCTCCCCGTCGACCCAGATCAGACGGTCGGCATCTCGAGAGACTGCGGCAGGCAAGGCACTGTTTCCCACGGGCCGGAATGTATCAGAGGAATTTGGTGCGGATGGCGGACAGGCACGATTTCCTGCCACGCGAACCCACCCGACCGCTACTTCCCTGGCTGGAGCACGCTCCCCAATCGAGGATCCACGATGAGCACCGCCCTTCGAAACGCCAGCAACGCCCTCGTCGCCGCCGCCCGCCTCTACAAGGAGCTCGCCGTCTCCGCGAGCGACCTCTTCCGGCCGGATACCTACCGGACTCGCTGATCCCGCGGCTCATTCCGGGCGGAGTCGCGGCTCATTCGCGGACAGGAGGCACCGGCGGAACCGGACTCGGCTCCGCCATATCCGCCGAATGGTTCAGCTTGTTCCAGGCTGCGAGCGTCTCGTCCCGCCGCCTCGCCGCGACCGGGCCAGGGTCCTGGGTCTTGACCCAGGTTCGCGCCGCCAGGGCGATCGCGAACAGCATCGCCGCGACGGCCATCTCCAGAAAGTCGTTGGGCGCCAGCGTGAGGATGGTCGGCCGATAGGTCGTCGTCAGATGGATGACTTTGAGGACGAAGCCGACGAGCAGTGCCGTCCAACCCGCGAGCAGGAGCAGATCGATCAGGGGCAGCACGGGCATGTGGATACTCCTCCGGCGGCCGCCATCCTAATCTGCGGTGCGCCGCGCGGTCAAACGAACTTCAGGTTGCTGCGTACGAGTTGCCGCCTCCCTGTCGCCGGCTGCGATGGCATGACCCGAAGTGGACGCTACATTCCGCGCCCCAACGGCCCGAAGGGTCGTCTATCCCACCCGATCCCGGATTCCCGGGCCGACGTAGCTCAGTTGGTAGAGCAGCTCACTCGTAATGAGCAGGTCGACCGTTCAAATCGGTTCGTCGGCTCCATTTTTCTCTCGCACTCCTCCGACGCGTGTCCGGATCCGGGTGCGCGGCTCGCCGACCGGCAGATCCGACGCATTTTGGGAAACGGGCACGAAAGTCCAACCGGAAGCAATGCTCGGGGCCACGATTGTGTGATAGACTGCCAACACAGATTTCCGTTTCAGAAAGAGGTTGTTACGCGATGAGGCGATTGCTCGTATTGCTCATGGTCGTCGGATGGACTCTCGCGGCCGGGGTCGCGTCAGCGGCCTACTTCGAAGTGGATCTCGCCGGCTCGTCCGTCACGCTGACTGACCAATCGGGCGGGGGCCGCATCTGCTCTCTGACCTCTTGCGGAATCGAGGCGAACCTGGCCTCAGGCCTCGCCGGAAACATCACGCTCGACGACGGGGACACCTGGAATCTCGATTTCATCGAGTTCACCGCCAACGGCACGACGGGCCTGGCGGCGCGAAGCTTCGACATCTCGGCGACCCTCGCGTTCACGAACCCCGTCGGCATCGATACGACGAGCACCGGCAACGGCGGCGGCTTCTTCATCTCCGGGATCATCACGGGAGGCGTGCTGCGCTGGAACGACGTCCCGGTGGTGTACACGCTCGCCGACGGAAGCCGCATCGAGGTCGACTTCCAGGATGGAATCTCACTGCTGCCCCTGACGAAGTCCGTCGTGACCGAGGCCTCGGTCTACTACCGCACGGGACGGGGTGCGGCCTCACCGGTTCCCGAGCCCGGCGCAGCCGTTCTTTTCGCCGCCGGCATCGCGGTCGTGTCCCTGCGCAAGCGCCTCGCGCACGCCGAGGACGCTCCGGGCATCTGATCTCTGCGGCTGATTCGACGCAAGCCGCTCAAAACAGGGGCGGGTAGCTTGACTGCCCGCCCTGTTTTTTTACGAGCGCCGCCCCCGAAAACGCGACACTAGCGCTCCGTCCTCGATCGTCTGATATTCGACGTGCCCGTCGACATAGCGACTCTCGAAGTCGCTGCGCGCCTGCATCCACGCGAGATACGGGTTCTCGCCGAACATGGGCCCCAGATTGTCGGCGACGATGACGCCGCCCTCGACGAGCAGACCTCGCGCGAGGATCTTCTCGGTGTCGGGCTTGTAGAGATCCTTCCAGTGATCGAGGAAGACGAGGTCGAAGCGGCCCTCGAGCGAATCGAGACACTCGTTGGCCGGGCCGGTCAGGAATTCGATCCGCTGCTCGAGGCCCGCGAGCGTCGCCATGGCCCGCGAGACCTCGCTCGACTCGGGACTCACGTCGATCGACACGATCCGGCCCTCGTCCGAGAGACAGCGGGCCATCAAAATCGCCGAATAACCCACGAAGCTTCCGAGCTCGAGCACCCGCGCGCGCGGTCCGATCTTTTGCAGCTCCTGCTCGAGCAGAACGCCTTTCTCGGGGCCGACGTTCATCAGGAATCGATCCTCGCGGGCGAAGCGATCGAGGGCGGCCAGTACGGACGTCGGATCGCCCGGGCGGGCGACGCGACGCGCGAAAGCGAGGGCCGCCTGGCGCCGGTCGGGCTCCCTTCGGATCGTCGCCCGGACGTACCGGCC
This sequence comes from Deltaproteobacteria bacterium, assembly GCA_031400655.1. GTDB lineage: Bacteria > Myxococcota_A > UBA9160 > UBA9160 > UBA4427 > UBA4427. The sequence continues at coordinate 3,324 of JANNQH010000883.1, forward strand.
GAGCTCCCGAAGCGCAAACGGCAGCGCCTGCACACGCGCCTTCCA
>JANNQH010000884.1:0-3781 GCA_031400655.1 Deltaproteobacteria bacterium
CCGCTCAGGGACCCTGGCGGAAGTTGCGCATGACGCCCTTCAGGAAGTCCTCTTCCGAGAGCAAGAACTTGGCCGAGAAATCGTGCCGGGCCTCGAGCCCGCGGTAGAGCACGCGCATCAGCTCGCGAAACGTCTCGAGGATCCCCTCGCCCCGGGTCGCCACCGCGGGAAAGGTCGGCGTCTTGCCCCACTGTTCCTTGATCTCCGAGAGGGACTTCACGTCGGGCATGTCACGTTTGTTGAATTGCACGACCTTGGGCAGGTTCTCGAAGTCGATGCCATGGGCCTTGAGATTGGCCTCCATGTCGCGCCAGGAGTAGGCGTTGGCGCTGGCTGCGGAGCGCTGCGAGTCGGCGATGAAGGCGATCGCGTCGGCGCCGGCGAGCACGACCTTGCGGGTCGATTTGTGCATCACCTGACCCGGCACGGTGAAGAGCTTCATCTTGATCGAGAAGCCGCCGGCGGTGTTGAACTCGACCGGCAGGAAATCGAAGTAGAGGGTCCGGTCGTCCTTGGTATCGAGGGTCAGCATGTGGCTCCGGCGGGCCGGGTCCATCATCTCGTGGAGCTTCCGGAGATTGCTCGTCTTGCCCGACAGGGCCGGGCCGTAATAGACGACCTTCAGCGTGATCTCCTTGCTCCCCATGTTGATCTGGACCATTGGCGTGGACTCCACGGGCTTGAGGCGATGCGGTGCCGATGCGCCCTCGAATGCGGCGATCCGGTATCGGCCGGTAATCGCTCTCCCATGAAGGAATCCCCTCCCCCTCAAAGATGGCCCCCGTGGGTTCGAGACGAGCGACCTAGGCGCCGTGGAAGAAACGCTCGAGCAGGGCGCGTGCAGCGGCGGTGGCCGTGCGGGTCTGGTCGGCGACGGCCGCCTCCTCGATCGCGATCGCCTCGCGCATGCCGGGGCGCTCGCGAAAGGCGCGCGCCATTCCCTCCTCGACGAGCTTCCACATCCAGGCGCGGGACTGCGCTCGGCGCCTGGAAAGGAGCTGGCCCGAAGCTTCGAGCAGCGCGCGGTGCTCGAGAATGGCGGTCCAGACCTCCGCGATGCCGCGGTTTTCGAGCGCGCTGGCGATGAACGCCCGCGGCTGCCAGCCGTCGACCCCGTGCCGCAGGAGCGACAGGGCGCCCGAGTAGTCGTGGCGCGTTCGGTCCGCGAGCGCTGCCGTCGCGCCATCGGCCTTGTTGACGACGAGGGCGTCCGCGAGCTCGACGACGCCCTTCTTGATGCCCTGGAGCTCGTCGCCGCCCGCCGGCTGCAGCAGCACCAGGAAGAAGTCGACCATCGATGCGACCGCCACCTCGGACTGACCGATTCCGACCGTCTCGATCAGGACGACGTCGAAGCCCGCCGCCTCGCATAACAGCATGACTTCACGGGTTCGATGCGCAACGCCGCCGAGCGAGCCGCCCGACGGTGAAGGCCGGATGAAGGCCTCGGGCCGCACGGCCAATCGCTCCATGCGCGTCTTGTCCCCGAGGATGCTGCCGCCGGTGACGGGACTCGTCGGATCGACGGCGAGCACCGCAATGCGCTTGCCCTGCTCGACCAGCATCAGGCCGAGGGCTTCGACGAATGTGCTCTTGCCGACGCCGGGGGGACCGGTGATCCCGACGCGGATCGCGCGGCCGCTGTCGGAGACCAGTGCGTCGAGGATCGCCTGGCCCAGGTCGCGGTCGGCGTCGCGGGTGCTCTCGATGCGCGTGATCGTACGCGCGATGGCGCGCCGATCGCCGGCGCGGATCGCGCGCACCGCGGCCTCTACCTCCGAGGCGACCGGCGATCGCGAGCTCGACGTGGCCAAGCGTCAGGCCGCCGCCCGCGCCCGCAGCACCTCGAGAACCTCGGCCGCCGCCTCGGGCACCGGCGTGCCCGGGCCGAAGATGGCCGCGACCCCCTCGCGCCGCAGGAATTCGTAGTCCTGCGGTGGGATGATGCCGCCCACGATCACCGCGATGTCCGGCGCCCCCGCATCGCGCAGCGCCTTCACGAGCTCGGGCACCAGCGTCTTGTGCCCGGCGGCCTGGCTCGAGACGCCGACCGCATGGACGTCGTTGTCGATCGCCTGCTGCGCCGCCTCGGCGGGCGTCTGAAAGAGCGGACCGATGTCGATGTCGAAGCCGAGGTCCGCAAACGAAGTCGCGATCACCTTCATGCCGCGGTCGTGGCCATCCTGCCCGAGCTTGACGACGAGCATGCGCGGCCGCCGCCCCTGCTCGACGCCGAACTGCTCGACCGCACGGGAGACACGGTTGAACGCCTCCGCGTCGCGGTACATCGCGCGGTAGACCCCCGAGACCGACTGGACCTCGGCGCGGTGGCGCCCGTAGACCTTCTCCATGGCCTCCGAGATCTCGCCCACCGTCGCCCGCACGCGCGCCGCCGCGACCGCGGCCTCGAGCAGGTTCCCCTGCCCGGAGCGCGCGAGCTCCGTGATGTTCGCGAGCGACTGCGCGACGGCCTTTGCATCGCGCGTCTTGCGGATCTGCTCGAGTCGCCGGATCTGGGACTCGCGCACCGCGCTGTTGTCGATGTCCCGGACCTCGAGCTGGCTCTCCTTCTCGAGCCGGTACTTGTTGACGCCGACGATCACGTCCTCGCCGCTGTCGACGCGCGCCTGGCGCCGGGTCGCCGCCTCCTCGATTCGCAGCTTCGGCATGCCGACCTCGATCGCCTTCGTCATGCCGCCCATCGCCTCGACCTCGTCGATCAGGGCGTTCGCCGCGCGGTAGACGTCCTCGGTCAGCGACTCCATGAAATACGAGCCGCCCCACGGATCGATGACGGCGGGAATGCCCGATTCTTCCTGGAGGATCAATTGCGTGTTGCGAGCGACGCGGGCCGCCGTGTCGGTGGGCAGGCTGACCGCCTCGTCGTAGCCGTTCGTATGCAGCGACTGGGTCCCGCCGAAGACCGCGGCCATCGCCTCGATCGTCGTGCGGATGATGTTGTTCATCGGGTCCTGCTCGGTCAGCGAGGCGCCCGAAGTCTGGCAATGGGTGCGGAGCATGAGCGACTTCGGATCCTTGGGCGCGAACTCCTGCTTCAAGCGCTCGGCCCAGATGCGGCGCCCGGCGCGCATCTTCGCGACCTCGAGGTAGAAATTCATCCCGATGCACCAGAAGAACGAGAGCCGTCCCGCGAACTCGTCGATATCCATGCCCTTCGAGAGGGCGGCGCGGACGTAGTCGAGGCCGTCGGCGATCGTGAAGGCGAGCTCCTGGACCGTCGTCGCACCGGCTTCCTGCATGTGGTAGCCGGAGATCGAGATCGAGTTGAACTTCGGCATCTCCTTCGCCGTGTACTCGATGATGTCCGCCACGAGGCGCATGCTGGGCGTCGGCGGATAGATGTAGGTATTGCGGACCATGAACTCTTTGAGGATGTCGTTCTGGATCGTGCCGGCGAGCTGCTTGCGCGGAACGCCCTGCTCTTCTCCGGCGACGATGAAGGACGCGAGCACGGGGATCACGGCGCCATTCATCGTCATCGAGACCGTCACCTGATCGAGCGGAATGCCGTCGAACAGCGTTTTCATGTCCTCGACCGAATCGATCGCCACCCCCGCTTTGCCGACATCGCCGACCACGCGCGGATGATCGGAATCGTAGCCGCGATGGGTGGCGAGATCGAATGCGACACTCAGGCCGTTTTGGCCTCGCTCCAGCGCCTGGCGATAGAAGGCATTGCTTTCTTTCGCGGTCGAGAAGCCGGCATACTGCCGGATCGTCCAGGGCCGGTTGGCGTACATGGTCGCGCGCACGCCACGCG
>JANNQH010000885.1:0-9263 GCA_031400655.1 Deltaproteobacteria bacterium
CATCATCTGAGCTTCGGCTGGGGCATGCATTTCTGCATGGGCGCGAGCATCGCCCGGATGGAGGGGCGGGTGGCCCTCGCGACCCTGCTCCGGCGGTTTTCGAAGATCGAGCTCCTGCCGGATCGAGCAGGCGATCGACCCGAATGGGCGCCGGCCACCGCCCTGCGCACCCTCGAGCGCTTTCCCCTGCGCCTCACGGCGGCCTGATGGCGCCCGCGCGCTTCGAGCACGAGATCGAGATCGCCGTACCGCGCGCGGCGCTGCACGCCTTTCTCTGCGACCTCGAGAACTACGTTCCGCTCCACCCCTTGATCGAATCGATCCGCGAGCTGCCCGCCGACCCCGAGCGGCCCCGAGCGCGCCGCTATCGGGTCGTGGACCGCATCCCCGTCGGCCCGATCCGGATGCGCACGGCCTACACCGCGGCCCTCGAGCCCATCTCCGACCACGAGGTCCACGGCGAAGCCTGGCAATCGCCCGGCATCCATCTCCTCACCGTGTACGCGCTCCACGTCGTTCCGGGCGGAACCCGCCTCGTCGAACAAGTGCGCGTCGATGCACCGCGCTGGATGCGTCACTTCGTCGAGCGCCAGGCGCGCAGCTCCCACCGGGTCACGCTCGAAAAGATGAAGGCCCATCTCGAAGCGGCGAGACCGTGAAGCCCGGCAGGGTCGTCCTTGTCGATGAGTCGCGGGTCGAGGGCTCGCGTGGGTGCGATCCGCGCGACCGCAGACCGGGCGTGCCCATTCGCCCCATTCGTGGGGCATTCTGGCATGGTGCGTGCGAGCCGGCCGCGACGTGCTTCGGGCGGACGCGGGCCGCGATCTTGCAAGAATGGAAGAGTGCGAGCGCTGCAATCCGCAGCCAAGGGGCAGCGATGGATTCGGACCGAAAGATGACACGGAAATACCGCGTGGGACTCGCTGCGATTTGCGGCCTGATCGCGTTCCACGTCTCGGCACTTTCCGCGCAACCCCGCCTCGATCAGGAGAGCGGGCCAGCGGGCCAGTTCAACCAGTTCAACGAGATTCCCCGCGCCCAGACCTTCGTCGTCGGCCTGCCTGGACAGCTCGAATCCGTCGAGGTCTACGTCTCCCAATTGAATCCCGTCGGAAACCTGCTCGTCTCGATTTACGCGGTCGCGAACGGAGAGCCGCCGTTTCCCGCCAGCGAGCTGCCGCTGGCGACCGCCAGCATTCCCGTGTCGGCCTTGCCGAGCTCGTCTCAGGGAGGGACCGGGCCCGAATTCGTCTGGATCGATCTCCACGTGCCGCTCCCGGTCCTGCCCGGGGAGGAGCTCGTGCTGATGCTCCAGAAGGACTCGGGTGGACAAGGCGGGGCGGCTGGCATCGCGTGGTTCGGCAACGCCGGGAGCTACCCGCTCGGTGAAGCCTGGCGCTTCGACCTTGGCGGCCCGGTGATCTGCGCGGATCCACCGTGCATCCCCCCCAGCGAGCCGCCGAGCTGGAAGCTCCTGGGCGGCACCGGCGACTTCGCCTTCCGAACCTATGTGCCGGAACCTTCCGCGGCGCTGCTGCTCGCGAGCGGCTGCGCGACCCTCGCCGGGTTGGCGGCGAGTCGCGCCCCGCGAAATTCTCGAGCCACGGCTGGCCGCTGATTCATGGGGAAGCTAAAGACCCGACTCTAATCGGGCCGGTCATCCATCGGGCCCGCGGAGGATTTTCCATGTCACTGGTCCAGAAACCGGCTCCCGACTTCACCGCCACGGCCGTCATGGCCGACGGCCAGACCGCCCCGCTCACGCTCTCGAGCTTCAAGGGCAAGTACGTTGTGCTCTTTTTCTACCCCTTCGACTTCACCTTCGTCTGCCCGACCGAGATCCTCGGATTCTCGAATCACATCGCGGAGTTCGAGAAGCGGGGCGTCCAGGTGATCGGTTGCTCGATCGACTCGCCCCACGTCCACCGCGCCTGGCGGAGCACCAAGGTCGAGGACGGCGGCATCGGCGCCATCAAGTACCCGCTCGTGGCCGACGTCAACAAGAACATCGCCCGCGAATACGGGGTCCTGCTCGACGGCGGCATGGCCCTGCGCGGTACGTTCCTGATCGACAAGGCCGGCGTCGTCCGCCAGGTCACCGTCAACGACCTGCCGCTCGGCCGCTCGATCGACGAGACCCTGCGCCTCGTCGACGCGCTCCAGCACACCGAGGAGCACGGCGAGGTCTGCCCCGTCGGATGGACCAAGGGCAAGACGGCCATGAAGCCGAACCCGCAGGGTGTCGCATCGTTCCTGAAAGAGAACGCCGCGAAGCTCTAGGCGGCGATTCGACGACGCGGTCCGACCGCCGGTCGGATGCGCGCAGTTCACGCTGATCGCCGGCGCGCGCACGACTCGCGCGCGTCGGCGATCGCTCGTGGCTCGGCCGCCTAATGCGGGGGCGGCACCCGAAACACGAGCAGCGCATTGCCGGGCTCCGCCTGGGTGCTCGCTCCCGAGACCACGAACAGCGCCCCGTTGGCCGCCACCACCGTCCAGCCCTGAAGCTGTCCTCCCCGCGCCTCGACGCCGTTCACGGCGGCGACGGGCTGCGCCGTGTCGAAACGCCAGAGCAGCTCGCCATCGCCGGTCGCGCGAGCGCGCAGCCAACCATCGCTCGAGCTCTGGAAAACCACGCCCGGGATCGCGCTCGCCGCTGCGATGCTGCCGCTCAAGCAGTGCTCGCTGCCCCAGGCGCAGGTCGGCTCCTCCGCGGGCCGGAGCCAGCGGATGACGCCGTCGCTCGGATCGAGAGCGGCCAGGCCGCCGGGCAAACCCGGGGGCTGCGCGAAGGAGTGCGGTGTGTCGGAGATGGGGAGATAGGCGAGCCGACCGTCGCTGGCCATGCCGTACATCAGGCCGCCGAGGTCTGTGCCCTTCGAATAACGCGTCGTCCAGAGCACGGCCCCTTCGGCGTCGGGGTCGAGGCCGTGGGCCATGCCGTTCTTCTGGGCGGCGATCAGGATCTCCTTTCCGTTCGGGAGCGTCTGCAGGACGGCAGGCGCCGCGAAATCGAAGTTGTTGCGACAATCGCTCTCGGTCCCGGATTTGCGACAGGCTTCGACCGCTTCGGGCGTCTTGAACATGCGTGCCCAGCGCCGCGCGCCGGTCTGCATGTCGTAGGCGACGACCGACTGGGCATCGGGCCAGTAGCCGTCGTCATAGGAGGCCGCTGTGGCCGCATAGACCGCGCCTCTCTTCGGGTCCAGCGTAAGCGGCGTGAAGACGGCGCCCCCCGCCGGCGCGGACAGCTTCGGCCCCGACCCGGGCTGGTCCTTCAGCGGCTTTGGCTCGTCGCGCACGGTGTACTGCTTCCAGAGGATCTTTCCCGTCTCCGCATCGAGGGCCGAGACGCTCCCCCTCGAAGTGCAGCAGGGATAGTCGGCCACATGCTGGAGCGGATCCTCGATCGTCGACATCGGGACGTACACCCGGTCGCCGAATACGCTCGGGGCGGCCGTCACCTTCGCGAGCGCATGCTCCTCGATCGCCGTCGACCAGACCGGCTTTCCCGTGCGCGCATCGAGGGCCGTGGCGAAGGCGCGCCCGTCGCCGAAGAAGACCAGCGTCCGACCGTTCGAGAGCGTCGCGACGCTGACCGAGCGCACGAGTCGCTCGGTCGGGTGGGTCCAGTGGGTACAGCCCGTCTTCGCATCGAGGGCCATCACCTCGCCGGTCCCCGCGGCGAGGTAGATGCGATCGCCGACGACGCTGACGGGCCCCGCCGCGCCACCGGGAATCGCGAAGGCGAAATCAAGCTCGAGCTTCGCGACGTCCTGCGCGTCGATTCCGGAACGCGGCGCATAACGCGTATTGGCGAGATCCCGCCCGAGATCCGGCCAATCGTCGGGTCCGACCGGCGAAGGCCTGGATCGCCCTCGGCAAAAGATCGGCTTCGGGATCGGCTGCGACTGCGGCAGCGCTCCCGTCAGGTAGGCGACGATCGCGGGCAGATCCTCGCGCGCGATGCCGCGAGCCATCGGGCGCATCGCTCCTTGCTCCAGGGCACGCAGTACGGCCACGGGCGCTCTGAAGAGCAGCGCTTCGCGGTGGGGCGTGCGGCCCGTCGGCTGATCGTGACAGCTCGCGCAGTACTGCGCGTAGAGCGGTCGCCCCCGTTCCGCCGCTGCGGCCGCAGCGGGGTCGACCTGCGGCACCTCGGCCGCCCGAACGACACCGGAGCCCACGAGGTACACGATCGCGAAGCAACTCTGAATCCAGCGCCCGCCTGCAGTCACGATGATCCTCCTGCCTCCCTGGCTCATCCCGTCTTCGAGCGATCGCTCTCGAGCGCCCCCGCGAGTCCGGTCTGGATGCGCGGATCGAAATAATGATCGACCGAGTGGCCGATCTCGAGCTCGCGATCGGCGGGCGTGGGATCGCGTGAGACGGTGAGCGCCTTTACCCGCGCCAGCGAATCGCCGATCCGGCGCGCAGCGATGCGCTCCGCCAGCTCGAGCACCGCCTGCTGGAATCCCTTCGCCGGCAAGACCTGCTGCACCAGTCCGATCTCGAGTGCACGCTCCGCAGCGAGGAGCTCGCCGGTATAAAGCAGCCAACGCGTCATTCGCGCACCGACCGTCTCGCGCAACGTCTGCGACGCCCCGCCGCCCCCGACCCCGCCCGGATGACAATCGCCGAGCTTCGCTGCGGTCGAAGCGACGATGAAGTCGCAGGCGAGCGCGAGCTCGATTCCGCCCATCGAGGCCACGCCGTTCACCGCCGCGATGACCGGCTTGGGAAGCGACTGGATCTCCGTATGGAAGTCGCGGACGCGGTAGAGAAAGCCGCGATAGGCCTCGCGGCTCGTGAAGTACTTCTGGCCGATCTCGTCGCCGTCGGCGCTGCGCGAGAAGGCCTCGCCCTTGCCGGTGATGATCACGACGCCGACGGCGGGGTCGAGAGCGATCTCGCGCAGGGCGCGGGTCAGCCCGGCGTAGATCGCGTCGTTCAGCTGGTTCTCGACCTCGGGTCGATCGAGCCAGAGCCTTTCGACGGCCCCGATTCGCTCGCGGATCACCACCTCGCCCAAACGGCTCCTCCCGCCCGCAATCCGCCAGGCCTAACGATCGCCGGAGAGCCCCTGCACGTGGGGCATCACCTCGGTCGCAATCTGCTCGATCTGCTCCGCCGTCTCTTCTGAAGCGCAGAAATTGAACATCAGGAAATGCTGGAGCCCGGCCTTCGCGTATTCCGCGAGGCGGTCGACCAGGACCTGCGACTCGCCGTGAAGAAAGACGCCTTCCGGCCCCGGCGGCGCACCGCGGCGGGTCGCCGTGATCGGCGCCCACAGCGAGCAGGTGAGCGAGGTCGGATCCCGCCCCGCCTTCTCGGCGGAACGCCGCACGCCGTCCCAACCCCGGGCGAGCTCCGCCGACGGCAGCCCGTACGGAACCCAGCCCTGCGCGAGCCTCCCCGCCCGTTCGATTGCCCCCGCCGAATTGCCGCCGAGCCAGATCGGAATCGGCCGCTGCACCGGATGCGGCCGGACGCCCATCGGCTCCGCGCCGTAGAAGCGCCCCTGGAAGCGCACCGGATGCTCGGTCCAGATCGTGCGCATCAGCGCGATCGCCTCTTCCGTCCGCGCGATGCGGTGGTCGAAGGGCATCTTCAACGCTTCGAATTCCTCCCGCAGCCAGCCGATGCCGGCGCCGAGAATCGTGCGTCCGCCGTTGAAGACGTCGATCGTCGCGAGCTGGCGGGCGAGCAGCCAGGGGTTTCGCTGCGGGACGACGATGACGAGGCTGCCGATCTTGACCCGCGTCGTGATCGCTGAGAGCCAGCTCATCGTCGTGACACACTCGGCGACCGGCTGATTGAAGTCGGCGGGGTACTTGTCGCCGCCGTAGGGATATTTCGATTGGTAGTCGACGGGCCAGAGGACGTGGTCCGCAGCCCAGACCGAGGCGAGGCCCGCGCGGTCGGCGGTCTGCGCGACGCTCGCCATGTGCGCCGGTGTCGCAGGACCGTTGTTGCCGACCCAGGCGCCGATTTCCATCAGGCCGTCGCCGAGATCGTCTTCACTACGTCGAGGTAGACGTGGTTGACCTCGCGTACCGTGAACCCCGCGATCTTCACGTTCGTGACCGTATCGCGGTTCATGTCCGGGCCGAAGCGGCTCGAGAGCCAGGTCATCTGGTTCAGCATCGTATTGAAGGGGAAATAACGACTGCCGGTATGTTCGAACATGTGGAGCTCGCCGCCGGGCTTGAGGACGCGCCGCAGTGCCTTGAGTCCTTCGACTGGCTTCGGGACCGAGCAGAAGGTGCAGGACGTGAAGACCTGGTCGAAGGAGTGGTCGGGAAACGGCATGTCGTGGACGTCCATCGCCTGCAGCTCGATCTTGCCGTCGTAGGCCTCACAGCGCCCCCGCGCCTTCTCGAGCATGCGGTCGCTGATGTCGATCCCGACGATCTGGCGGCCGGGCGGAAAGAAGCGGACGTCGAGTCCCGTTCCGATCGCCAGGAACAGGATCCGCCCGCTCTCCATCTTCGAGAAGAGCTTCTCTTTCACCGGCGCCCAGCGCTTCTCCGGCCCGTAGCCCGCCATCACGTCGAAGTTGCGTGCGGCCTTGTCCCATTTCGCCTTCGTCACGAGATCCAATGCGAAGTCCTCCCGCGAATCAGGGCATTCGCCGCATAACACGCAAAGAGCGTCGCGGTGCCGCCGTAGACACCCATCCTCGCCCCCTCGAGAATCGGGATCGGCGCCATCGCCGCCTCCATCGCGACCCACATCGAGACGACCATGCCGGTCGTCATGACGGGAACCATGACTTCCATCGCGCCGAAGAGCGCACCCATCGGGAACGCGACGACCATCGAGAGAGGCATCGCGAGGAACATGCCGACGAACATCGCCACCCACATGTTCCAGCCCGGGCCGAAGATCGCAGCCATGCAGGCGCCGACAAAGGCGCCCGCCAGCGCGTTGGCGACCAGGTCGCCCAACAGGAAATACGGACGTGTCTCCATCTCGATCTCTCCTCTCGATGCGAAGCGGAACCAGTCCCGACCAGCCTACCGGAATCCAAGCCCCCATGCCCTCGTCTGCAACGCGAAGGTCGCTCAGGGATCGAGTTCCGCCAGCCTCGCGAGGGCGGCGCGATGGCGCACCGCCGCGCTCGCATCACCGGCCTGCTCGTCGAACGCGACGAGTGCCTCGAGGATCGCCCGCTCAGCGGGATGCGCCGCCGACGCCTGCTCGAGCAATTCGACGGCGCGGCGCGCCTCCCCCGCCGAGTGCAGCGCGACCGCATACACGTAGGCAAAACGCGCGGACGCCGGATCGAGGGCCACGGCGCGAGCGAGGTCCCGATTCGCGTCCTCGGATCGACCGAGCCGAACCCGTGCGAGTCCCCGGACGTGATGGAGCACCGCGCTGTCGGGCAACAGCTCGAGCCCCGCGTCGAGAACACGCAGCGCCTGTTCGTCGCGTGCGAGCGCTCGCTCGAGATCCGCGAGATTCACGTACGCCCCCTCAAAGGCCGGCTCGATCCGGATTGCCGCCTCGAGCTCGCGTCGGGCCCCGTCGCCATCACCGCGTTCGGCCAGGAACAGCCCTAGCTGGATGCGAGCCTCGGCCCGATCCGCATCGCGTCGAAGTGCGGCCTCGTACTCGCCCGCTTCCCGCTCGAAGACGCCGCGCTTCCCGGGCGCCAGTTCGCCAACGACCGAGGCGAGCACCCGCACCGCTCCGAAGCGCACCGCTCGCCGCGGATCCTGCAATAGTGCCGCCGCTGCCTGCGCCCGCAGCGGACCCGGCGCACCCGCCAATCCCTCGAGTGCCCCGAGCCGCACGAGCGGCTCCGGATCCGTCACCGCCCGCACGAGCAGCTCGGCGGACGCGCGGCTTTGCGAGGCATCGAGGCGTGCCAGCGCCGAAGCGCGCACGATCGCCGGCTGCGCCGGATCACCGGCCACCGCGCGCAGCCGCGGCCCCGCATCGGCCGCGCCCGAATCGCTCGCATGCAGCGCCTCGGCGTGGCGCTCGAATCCCTGTGCCGGCCGGCCGAGCCAGCCGCGCACCGCCGCCGCGGCCCAGGCGGGCTTGCGATCAACATGACAGCCGTTGCAGGCGTTCGGGACGTCGAGGGCGACGCTTTGATCGGGGCGCGGCACGCGCAAGCTGTGATCGTGACGCGGGTCTACTTGCATGTAGGTCGTGGTCGGCATGTGGCAAGCGACGCACGCGCTCCCCGCCGAGCCCTCGGTGTGGTGGTGATGGGAGGCCGTGGCGTACTTAGTCGGCGCATGGCAATTCGCGCACAGCGCGTTGCCGTCGGCGCGCAGCTCGCCCGAGTGGGGCTCGTGACAATCGCTGCAGCTGACGCCCTTCGCATACATGCGGCTCTGGAGAAACGAGCCCCAGGTGTAGACCTCGTCGCGCTGCTGGCCATCGGCGAAATAGAGATCGGGCTCGAGCAGCGCCGGGCGGTAGTGGTCGAGGAAGGGCTCACCGGCGACATAGCGCTCCGTGAGGCTGCTGCGGCGGGCGTGGCAGGGCGCGCAGACGTCGAGCTCGCGAGTGCTCGTGCGGAGTCGCGAGCGCACGGCATTGCCCGTCGCCGGATCGATTGGCCAGCGGACGCCCCGGCGTTCGTCGAGCCGTGCCACAAGGCCCATCGCCCCGCCGGCGGGCGCGGAATTCGCTTTCTCTGTCTTTCCCCACGCGACGTGCGCGCTGCCCGGACCGTGACAGCTCTCGCAACCGACGCCGAGCTCCTCCCAATGCGAGTCGAACGCGTCCTTCGCTGCGTCGTAGCGCTTTCGAAATCCGGTCGTATGGCAGTCGGCGCAGACGTGGTTCCAGTTCTGCGCCGGTCGGGTCCAGTGGAGCGGGTCGCCCGGGGCAACGCGCGCGTCTGGATAGAGATGGAGCCAGCGCTGGCCGCCCGCGTCTTTCGCCCGGCTATCCCACGCGAACGGGAGCGCCTGAAGGCGACCGCCCGGGAGCGCGACGAGATACTGCTCGAGCGGCTCCACACCGAAGGCGTAGTCGACCCGATGGTCCGCGGGCTTGCCGTCTGGGCCGATCGCATGCACGACGAATTCGTCGCCGTCACGGGACAGGCGCGCCTTCGACCCGGCATCCACCAGGGTCGAGCCGTCGAAGGCAGCCTGCACATTCTCGGGGGTCGCGGGGAGCATCGCCCGGTGATGCTGCGAGCGCTGCCAGAGCGCGGACTCGGAAGCATGGCAGTCCGCACAAACGGCACTGCCGACAAAGACAGCCGGATCGGCCGCCGGTGGCGATGCGTCGGG
>JANNQH010000886.1:0-1581 GCA_031400655.1 Deltaproteobacteria bacterium
TACGACTACTTGTTGACGATCGGGCGCAGTCGCACGTCGATCCGGCGGTTCTGGGCGCGTCCCTCCGGCGTGTCGTTGGAGGCGATTGGACTTCCCTCGCCCCGAGAGATCGCGAGCATCTGGCCGATCGGGACTCCCTCGCGCTGCATCACCCGCACGATGCCCGCGGCACGCGTGCCCGCGAGCTCCCAGTTCGACGCATAACGGTCGACCATCCGCGCGCCGATGGGCACGTTGTCGGTGAAGCCGACGACGGCGATCTCGTAGGGAAGCGGCCCGATCTCGGCAACAAGTTCCTTCACGATCGTCTCGCCCTGCGCCGAGAGCGACGACGCACCGCTCTCGAACAGCACTTCGTGGGGCAGCAGCACGTGGAGGCCGTCGGCCAGCATCATCATCTTCACGGCTCCCATGACCACCCAGCGCGCCACTTCGTCCGCGAGCTCCCGCTGCTCCCGCTCGAGCTGTGCCAGCTCGAGGTCCTGGAGGGCGAGCTCCTTGGCCAGGATCCCCGTCGTGGCGACCAGCGCCACGGTCTTCGACTGGAGGGTCCGGTTGGCCTGCGCCAGGCTGTCCCGCTCCGCTGCGACCTCGTTGAAGGAGCTCCGGGTGACGCAGGCTCCGAGGAGCAAGGGCGTCGCCAGGCAGAATACGAAGGAGACTTTCGCGAGCGATGATCGGGGAGAATTTCGGCGCATGACGGACCTCCGGTTTGAGTAACTGGCCAACGTACCCCGCCGCCCGGAACCGATCAATAGATCGCGGGCCGCGAATCGCTGCACGGGGGGATCCTCGCATTCGCGCCGAACCGGAATTCTCCCCACCTCTGCTGATTCGAGACGTCCATAGACTACGAGCAGACGTTAAGCTAATAGTCGCCGCGTCAGCGACGGGAACGACGTGACTGGACTGAGTCGCGGCGTAAGGGAGTATCGAGGTGCGTGTTCTGCACACCCGCCAGCGTGGCCGCCGATGCGCATCACGTGATCCCGACCGATCCGAGTCCCGCTCGGGCAACCCTGCTATTCACGATCTTCGTGTCATTCAACATCGAGCGGGCGGCAAAGCAAGCTCGAGATAGGGAGAGGATCTGATGAAGACGACTACGTGGCGATGCCTGCTGCCGGCGCTTTCCCTGTGGCTATTCGCGGTACCCGCCGTCGCTGAGGATTCGCGTGTCGACGAGCTGATCGAGCGCCTCGAAGCGCAGGAGCAGGAGATCAAGGCACTGCGCGAGCAGGTGGAGGAGCTGAGCGACGGCGTCGTCCACGACCCGAAGCATCCCGAGGACCGGCGTGAGGACGGCCAGTTCCCGGTCACCGAATACGATGCACCGAAGATCCGGCTCGACATCGCGGGGCAGATCAATCCGGCCGCCACGGTGGCGGACGACGGCGACAAGACCAAGGCCTACTTCGTCGACAACGGCGCCTCCGGCAGCCGCATCCGATTCGCCGCGGTCACGACGTTCGAGGAGTCCTGGGATCTCGGCGCGACGCTCGAGACGGCGTTCAACGCGAACGCCTCCGCCAACGTCAACCAGGATCGGGAGCGGGCCGGCGACTTCATCCAGGTGCGGCG
>JANNQH010000887.1:0-15483 GCA_031400655.1 Deltaproteobacteria bacterium
GACTGTGAACGGTCGTGCGGGATGTCGAGGCGACGCAGGCGGCCGTGCGGCGCGCCTTCAGCGAGACGGCGGATCCGAGTGCACACGTGCCGCGTCCGGCGACGGAGGCCCTGCTCGAGTCGCTTCTGCATTGGTGTCGTCGCGACGGCCCCGGCTCGACCGTGGCCGCGCTCATCGCGCCCCCCGGATACGGCAAGACCCATCTGCTGCGGGTGATCGAAGCTCGGCTCGCCCAGTCAGAAGGCGAGCACGCACACTCCGATCCCGATCGTCGGCAACCCGCGTGTCGTGCGCTGTATCTCCCTTATGCAGCGCTCTCGCTGCCCGATCTTTGTGATTGGGTCTACGGCCTGCTCGGCCTGGACCGGCCGGCGCGGTCGAGCACCACGGACGCGGACGACGACGCACTCGCGGCCCTCGCAAAGCTGGCGGGTGCACACGGCCGGCCCTTTCACCTCTTGATCGACGACGCGGATTCGATGCCGAGCGCGACGCTGCGGGCCCTCGCCCAGGGCCTCGCCAAGCAGGGCTCGCCGCTGCGACTCGTGCTCGCCCTGTCCGACGACTCGCGGTCGACCCGCCTATTGGCCGCCGTCGATTCACTGGCTCCCTTCGAGCTGCCCTACCGCGGTGCCCTCGACGAGAGCGAGACCGAGGCGTATCTGCGCGCTCGGCTCGCGCAGGCGGGGCTCGGGGTCGAGCTGCTCGACGGACTCGACCCGCTCACGGTGGCTCGCATTCGCGCGCTTTCGGGCGGCATTCCGCGCCGGATCCATCGCGTGGTCGGGGCGCTGGTCGAGCCCGAACGGGCCGCCCTGGCGCGAGCCCTCGACAGCTACCCCCGCACCGCCGGCTGGCTCGGCCGACCGATAGAAGAGATCGTCTGATCGCCGCGAGCCGTCGACAGGGCCCCCCGGCCTGGGCTACAGATTTGCGCCTCGTCGGGCCGTAGCGCAGTCTGGTAGCGCGCTTGACTGGGGGTCAAGAGGTCGCGGGTTCAAGTCCCGCCGGCCCGACCAATCTGGGGTTCTTCCAACACCCCGATTGAAAAGAGAAAATCCCGGAAACCCCCAGCAAATCCGGGTGCTTAGGGCGAATCGCCCTCCACCGACCAGAGGGACGGACTTTGCGCGGTCATGCCGCGATATGCGAGACTCTGCCTCGGTCGTGGTGACATAGTGATGACACGGCAGGTTCTCACGAGCGTTTGACCACCCCGGCGCCCGCTTGATCGTGTCACCACCACGTCACAAAGGACCTCTCCGCTCGATTGACGAGCAGAAAAGGGGGCTGGCTTGGCGAGACTCACGCGAACGAGTGTTCAAGAGGAGCCGCTTCCGGCGGCGGGCGATCGGAAAGTCTGGGACGCCGAGGTCCGGGGCTTCGGCGCCGTCATCACCGCGGGCGGCGCGCGGACATGGGTCGTCCGATACAGAACGACGAGCGGCCGATCTCGGCAAATGAAGCTCGGCCAGGTCGCGGCGATCTCCGCCGACCGAGCCCGGCAGCTCGCCCGGTCGACGATTGCCGAGGCCGCCGCCGGTGGTGATCCCGTCCAGCAACGGCGGGCCGCGCGGGACGCTGCCGAGCCCGAAGCCCCCGTGACAGTCGCCGATTTCGCTGAGCGCTTCTTCGAGGACCACTGCTCCCGGAAGAAGAGCGCGGACGAGGACAGGCGAAAGCTCGACGTGCTCGTGATCCCCGCGCTCGGCCACCTCGAGCTCGCCGCCGTCAAGACGACGCAGGTCCAGGCGTTGCATACCCAGATCGGGCAGGACCGGCCCGTGCTGGCGAATCGGCTGCGCGCGCTCCTCTCGACGCTCTTCGAGCACGCCGAGCGGCTCGAGCTCCGACCTCCTGGCTCGAATCCCGTCCGCCGGGTCCGGAAGTACGCCGAGCGGGGAAAAGAGCGGTTCTTGAGTGAATCCGAGCTCGCTCGCTTCGGCGCCGGCCTCGTGCTGGCCGTGAAGGAGAAGCCCGCCCGGTCGATCGGCGCCGCGGCGATTCGGTTGATCGCCGTCACGGGCTGCCGCCGGAACGAGATCCTCGAGCGCAAGTGGACCGACTACGACGCGAAGCGGGGAATCTTGAGACTCGTCGATTCGAAGGTCGGACCGCGCGACGTTCGCCTCGGGGCGCCGGCGATGATGATCCTCGACGGGCTGGAGCGAGAGTCGGAATGGATCTTCAAGAGCGTCCGAGGCGATGGGCGCATCACCGACATCCGCAAGCTGATCGAGCGCGCCTGCGAGCTCGCGGACCCGAAGGTCGATCCGTTCCGGCCGCACGATCTCCGCCACAGCTTCGCGAGTTTGAGCCTGCGCGGCGGGATGGGCCTTTCGCTGATCGGGAGCCTCCTCGGGCACCGCAAGGTCGAGACGACCGCCCGCTACGCCCACCTGGCCGACGACGCCATCCAGCAAGCAGCCGAGATCGCGCAGGGCGCCGTGGCCCGTGCGATGGACGGAGGCGGCGAACCGGCCGAGGTGGTCGACATCACGGAAAGGGCGGGGCGATGACCCGGAAGCTGACGAAGGAAGAGCACGATCGGCTCGGCTTGACTGCTCGGCAGATCAGGGACCTCCGACTGACCGACGAATGGCTCGAGGAAGAGCTCAGTCGCATGATGGCCCCGCGGCGCATGAGCGATGCCGATCGAGCGGAGTGGGTGCGCGAAGAGACGAAGAAGCGAAAGCGGGAAGGCGCTGGGATCGCTGGGGGCTGGCAGTGGATCGCCCGGGAGAATCCGCCTCGTTCTTTGACGATCGAGCAGGCGATCGCGTGGGCCTCGGATCGGGCGTGCGCGCTGGATCAAGAATCGGAGGAGCGCGCCGCCCTGATCGCGCTGCTCGAGGGTGTAGGCGCGGGTGCCACCTTCCTCAAGCGGCTGAACGCGACGCAAGAGGCCGGCGGCGCATACCTGCGCGGAGAGATCGGAAAGCCCGAATTGCGGGGGATGGTATTCGAGCCCGAGAAGAAGCGGGGCAACCCGGGGAAGAAGTCCGCGGGCACTCCACGGCTCGACGCGTTGGACGCTGGGAGGTCGGTCGACGAGATCGCGGCAGAGAACAACATCACACCCGCGGCCGCGAAGAAAGCGATCCAGGCTGAAGCCAAATCCGTGGGCCGCGACCCCATCAAATTCCCCCGGAAATCTGGAAATCAAATCCGGCGGAATTGAAGTCGAGCCTTCCTAGCGGCAGCGTGCTGCATGTTCTCCGCACCAATCCGGAGGACCTGCACATGGCCGAGATCCCGCTCAATGAAACCCAAGCCGCCGAACGTCTCGGCGTCCGACCGTCGACACTCGCACACTGGCGCTGCGCGGGAATCGGTCCCCGCTACGCGAAGATCGGCGGCCGAGTCCGCTACTTCCCGGGCGATCTCGCGGACTTCATCGCGAGCAGGATCGTGGAGCCGCAGGGCGACCGGGGAGCAGCGTGAAACCGTCCGCGGCGGCCCACGCGCTGGAGGTCCTGCCGGCCTCACCCGCGGTCGACGACGACCTCGAGGCCGCAAACCTCGTATTCCACGAGCCGCGCGCGGTCGACTCGCTGCCGTTTCGGCTGACCGGTGAGGAATTCCGCCTCCCGTACGGCCCGGCGGTGCGGAAGGTAATCTCGACGCCCAATGCGGCGACGGCCGATGGATGGATCCACGGCCTGGTCGTCGCCGACCTCCTGACGGAATCTGGCGTCTCGCTCTCGCCCGAAGATCGTCGCGACCTCGCCGCGCTCCCGATTCTGCCATTCTCGCCGCCGCAGGCCCGGCGAGCGGCTGCACACGTTCGAAGGCGCTTCCTCCTCGAGCGCAAGTTCGAGCTCGCGAACGCGCAGCGTAAGGATCCGAACGACTCTCGACTCCTCGTCCAGGATCGCGAGATCCTCGACGAGCTCGAGGTTATTCGGGCATTCCTCGACGATCCGTCGGGTGCCGGTGCACCTCACGCCCGGATCGCGAGCGTGATCTTCACCGGCGCGAGACTGCGCGACCTGGCAGACCGCGAGCCAATCCAGCCGGTCTCGCCGGGCATCCCGCCGAAAGGGCACTTCACGCTCGAGGTCGGCCCGTCGTTCGTGGGCAAGACCGCGAAGAATCTCCACGTCGCGATGGCGCGGGCCGCCGGTGTGGCGCCATGGGATGGCGCGCCGGCGTTCGAGCAGGGCCGCACCCTCGTGATTTCGCCCGACGAGCCCGTCGAGCAGATCGCGCGGCAAATCAGGCGGCTTGCCTGGAATCATCCGGGCGGCCGGATGTTCGATTACTTCGCCAGCATTGCGGTGCTGGGGCTCGATTCCACGATCCCGATGGATGCGCTCGCGGGGCTCAGGTTCCACGAAGCGGGGTTCGCCCTGATCGACGAGCTCCTGACGGGCGGCGGCTTCGACGCGCTCGTGATCGACGCTTACGCCGACATGCTGCCGAGCGGAGAGTCCGAGCAGGAGAACGAGACCGCCAGCCGGATCGGGGGCGCCCTCGAGGCGCTCGCCGTGAAGCACTCGATCCCGATCACTTTGATCCATCACGTCGGAAAGCTCGGCGGCCAGTCGAGTGCCGACGTCGACGTGCGCGACCTGGGGCGGGGCGCGTCCGCTCTTGCAGCGAAGGCTCGGACGATCTTCACGTTCGAGGAGGTCGCCGACTTCCCGAGCCACCGGCGCATCCGGACCCGCACGAATCTCACACGTGGACCGGCGCCGCTCGACCTCCTGGTCAGCGACCGCGATACCGCCGGCACCTCGATCGACTTCTTCCGGCCCGTCGACCCTGCGACCGCGTGGCCTATCGCCGACGTGTTCCCGGACGTGCCGAGCGAATGGATCTCGACGTCCGAACTCGCGCGCAGGCTCTCGGGCCAAGAAGCCGGGAAACCGTCTGGCCAGGCCGTCACGATGGCCGGAACCGTTCGGGGTATCTGGCTCGGCGCAGGGCTGATCGAGGTCAGAAAAGGGGAGAAGCGATCGACCGAATTGCGTCGGATTCGATGAGTGCTCCGCTGTGCTCCGGAAGTGCTCCGGAGCACAGGGCGGAGTCAGTGCTCCCTGTGCTCCGCCACCACCCCCTAAAGGGGGTGGCGGACCCGGAGCACTCCGCGGGGTTGAGAAGATTTCGAACCGCTCCGGAGACCGGAGCACAGGAGGACCGAATGACCGAGATCGAACGAACGATTGAACCGCTGACCCAAGACGAGATTGAAGGTGGGCTCACCACCCGGGAGCAAAGCCTGGCCCTGGTGGCTGAGCGGGTCGCGGTCGCGATCGACTCCCGCGAGGCCGTGCGGCAGGAATGGGCGCGGCACGAGCGGCAGCACGGCCCGACGCAGGACGAGCATGTGCTCCAGGTCGTGGCCCCGTGGCTGTAGAGCTGAAAATTTATGAGCCGATCGCGTGTTTTTTGTTATGCCAGAACATGCCAAGCAATGCCGGGTAATGCCGAACCTATCATCCCTTCGAAATAGAGATACGAATCACGCTTGACGAATGCTCGATCGCCTATACGTTGAAGTGAGCTTGCGGCCTCCCGTTAGATGTTAGTCAACCCCTTCGGGGGTCCTATTGGGTCCTAGGGAACGGGTAACGCGCAAATCGTTCGCCTGGCCAGATTTGGCCTCCGCGGACGACTGGTTGTTTATTTCTTCCTCGACCTAACGGTGCGGAATGACTGCGAATTCTGAAATCGAGATATCAACCCCCGCCGTTCCTGGTGGCCCCGGTGGCGTGAACTACCGAACGATCGACGTCGATCGTGAGCGCCGCGGGGTAGCGCCCGATCGGCGGCTCTCGTTCTCCGCGACGAGCGAGACACCGGTTCCAATGCGCAATTGGGACGTCGGCGAGTACCTCGAGATTCTCGATCACTCGCCCGGATCGATCCGGCTCGAGCGGCTCCGCAATGGCGCGCCGCTCCTGAAGGACCATGACCGGACGGCACAGATCGGGATTATCGAGAAGGTCGACCTCCAGAACCGCCGTCTCGTCGTCTCGGCTCGCTTCGGCAATTCCCAGGTCGCGGCCGACGAAGCGCAGGACGTCGCCGACGGCATCCGCCGAAACGTTTCGGTCGGATACATGGTCCACCGGATGGAGCTCGCCGAGAAGCGCACGAGCGGCCCCGACGTCTACCGGGTGACCGACTGGGAGCCCGTCGAAGTTTCAACCGTCGCCATTCCGGCTGACGTTTCCGTGGGCATCGGACGCTCCGAGCCCGGCACGCCGATTCACAGGCGCATCGCGCCGCAGGGGGGGATTGATTTCATGACGACCGGGGCAACTCCGACCACCACCACGCAGCCGAACGGCGCGCCGCATCCCGCGGTTCGGGATCTCGCTCTCGAAGAGCGAAATCGGATCCGGGAAATTCTCGCGATCGGAAAGCACTTCAAATGCCTCGAGGCCGCCCATCGAGCGATCGAAGATGGGACCTCGTGGGAGGCATTCCGAGATCACGTTTGGGAACGGCAGACCCCGACCACGATGCTCGAGGCTCCGAGAACGCACCTCGGAATGCGCCAGGGGCCGGGCTCCGCACTGAGTTCCGGCGATGTCGCTCGCTACGCCGAAGCCTTCCCGGGCTGGCTCCGCAGCATGGTCGAGGGCCGGATTCACGACCGCTCGATCGTGACCGAGTACAGCGACCACCTGTCGCGCGATCGCAATCAGCCGCTACGCGGTGAGCGGAGCATCCTCGTCGACGATGCGTTCTGGGCGCCGATGGTCGCCCAGCGTGACCTCTCGGTCGGCACCACGACCGCGGGCGGCCACCTGGTCGCGACCGATCTCCTGGCGAGCAACTTCATCGAAGTGCTGCGCCCTCGCTCGGCCGTGATCCAAATGGGCGCCCGGACTCTCCCCGGCCTGGTCGGCAACGTCGACATCCCGCGGCAGACCGCCGGGTCGGCCGCCGGCTTCGTCGGTGAGGGCAGCGACATCAGCGAATCCCAGCCGGTTTTCGACAAGATTTCGATGGTTCCGCGCACGCTCGGCGTTCGGACGGACGTCACCCGGAAGCTCATGCTCCAGAGCACGCCCGCGATCTTGGGCGTCGTCCAGGCGGACATCGCCAACGGCTTCGCGACGAAGATCGACGCAACGGGGCTCAACGGTTCCGGCACGCCTCCGATCCCGCGCGGAGTCCTGAACACGTCGGGCATCGGCTCGGTGACGTGGGTCTCGACGAACGGGCTCACCAAGCTCCAGTCCGTGATCGCGCTCCTGACGTCCGTCGCTGCGGCGAACGCCGACAACGGATCCGCCGGCTTCATCACGACGCCCGAGGTCCGCGCAGCCCTGATGAGCGTCTATCCCGACGCCGGCGCGGGTCAGAGCGTCTGGCCGCTCACACGCGATGCGGACGGCCGGTCGTCGCTTCTCGGTTTCCCGGCCGCGACGACGAACAACGTGCCGAAGAACCTCGGCGGCGGAACGAACGAGCACGCCCTGATCTTCGGGAACTGGTCCGATCTCTTCATCGGCCTGTGGGGCATTTTCGAGCTCCAACTCGACCCGTTCACGCTCGGCGATTCGGGCGGGATGGTGCTCCGCGGGTTCCAGGACATCGACTTCGGCGTTCGGCACCCGCTCTCGTTCGCCAAGACGACCTTGATTCCGTGATCGGTTTGGAGACTCGGCGGCGGTACACACCAGCGCACTGCCGCAAGCCTTGCGCGCCGTAGCCGAGTCGGGGCGGATGTTAGTGCGAGACCCGTTTGGTTTTCCTCCTGCCGGTGCCCGGCTGACATCCGCCCCACCTCTTCATGGGTCCTTCTGGACCCGCGATTCCGAGGGTGACGTAGAACGCCCGCCACCGTTCCAGACACAGCTCGGCGAAAGGTCCTCCTCCATGTCCGACGGTCGAATCGTCAGCCGCCAGGATCTCGCCGAGATGCTGGCCGTCGACCTTCGAACCGTCGACGCCTGGCTGCGCCGTGGGTGTCCGATCGTCACACGCGGCGGCCGTGGGCGGGCTCACGAATTCGACAGCGCTCGGGTCGTCGAATGGCTCCTCGAGCGGGCGCGCACACGGTCGTCGAAGGTCGTCTCGCTCGACGAGGCCCGGCAGCGGAAGACTGCGGCCGAGGCGGAGCTTGCCGAGCTCGAGCTCAACCACGTGCGGCACTCGGTCGCGCCGATCGACATGGTGGCCGAGATCCTCGAGGCCGTGGCGTCGTCGGTTCGTCGGCGACTCGAATCGGTGCCGGGCGAGCTGGCCGATCGTGTGGCCGCTAGCCGTTCCGCGGCAACGATTCGCCGGCTCCTCGAGGACGAATTCTCAGCGGTGCTCGCGACGCTCTCCGGTGGCGACCCGATATTCGAGGTGATCCGATGCAAGGCGAATTGACCCCGCGCGACAAGATTCTCGAGCTCGCCCGCTCGCCGCGCCCGAAGTACATCGCGGTCCGCGAGCTCATCCAACTCGGCCTGATGGCCGAGGTCGACGTCGCCCCGCTCGGAAAGGCAGGGCTCCGGTACTACACGGTGGAGGGGGCCGCCGAAGAGCCGAAAGTGTGGGTCTGCGCGCGCGACTTCGTGCGGGCCGCCGCGATCCTCGTTCGATCCGTCGACGGAGGCGAGAACGCCGTTGTGCATTGACCTGACGGCACCGCCGGCGCATCGCGTCGCGCCCGAGCTCGCGGCCGCTCTTGCCCGCGCGCAGGGTGAGTTCCAGACGATCCGGAAGGACCGCTCCGCGACCGTCACCATGAAATCGGGCGGCCAGTACCGCTACGCCTTCGCGGACCTCGCGACCGTGCTCGAGGCGGTCCGCCCGGCCCTCGCAAAGCACGAGCTCGCGCTGATCCAGCTTCCGGCCGTGCGCCAGGTCGACGGCGCCGCGTTCGTTTCCGTCGAGACGCTTCTCGTCCATTCGACCGGGGCTTCGATCTCGACGCAGCTCGAGCTCGGGATCTCCGACTCGACACCGCAGGCGATCGGCTCCGGATTGACCTACGCGCGCCGCTACAGCGTGCTCGCGCTCCTCGGCATCGCGGCAGAGGACGAGGACGACGACGCGCAGGGAGCGCAGCCTGGCGCGCAGGAGACCCGAGCGCCGAGGGAGCGGAAGGTCGCCACCGATTCGCAGCTCAAGCTCCTGTGGGCCAAGGCGAAGGAACGAGCGCGGGAGTACATCGCCGAGGGCGACACGGAAGCCGAGAAGCAACTCGGTCAGGAGATCCTGCGCGTCGCCCTCCCGGACGGAGTCACGAGTACCAAGGACCTCGGGCAGCGCCAAGTCGACGGCGTTCTCGAGCGGATTTCGAGCTACGCGCCCAGCGCTCCGGTTTGAGGGTGTTGTAGGTTTCGCGCCCGTACCTGATTCGATCGGGACGAGGTGGGTGTGGCGAAGAAGCCTACGAAGAGACGTGAGAGGAGGCGCCCGGGACGGTTCGGCCATTGCGCAATCTGCGACCAACGCCGTCGATTGACTGAGGACCACGTACCGCCGAGAAGCTGTTTCAACACGGGCCCGGTGACGATTCGTTCCGTCGTGGATGAGCTGTCCAACGATTCGATCCGGCCGCGATTCAGCCAGAGGGGTCTCACGTTCGAGTCGATCTGCGACGAATGCAACGAGCACCGCCTGGGGAGGGAATACGACCCGGCGCTTCGGGATTTTACCTACGCCGCCCGACCGTATGCGAAATCCGTCCTGACGCTTCCGCGGATGGCAATCCTCCCCTGTGTTCCGCAGCGAGTTGCTCGCGCCGTCATAGGTCATCTCCTCGCCGCGGTTCCGGATGCTCAGATCGGCCGTCCCGTGCTCGCCAGTCCCGCCTACGACGCGATGCGCGAATATTTCCTGAACCCCGGCTTGGCGCTCCCCAATCGGCTCGCCATTGGTTGTTGGCCTTTCCCGACCGAGGAGGTCGTAGTCGTGCGAGGGCTGATCCTGGGCGGCGGAACCATGCATCTCGCGATGGGCAGCATCCTGAAGTTCTACCCCCTCGCATTCTGGGTCTTCTATGGCGAGCTCGCGGGGCACCCGTCCATCGTAAACCTCCTACCCACGCGCACGTTTTCGATGGATCACGAATCGCTCATAGCGCTCGACTTTGGAGCCCGTCCACATCCCAGGTTTCCTGAAGGCCCGGGAGACCATGGCAGTCCGATGTTTAGCGGCGAGCGCGCTCTCATCGCGCGACCACGGGGAGCAAAGCGGCCGTTTCGGTGACGGGATGCTGCGTTCGATCCTCCGGCGATCGAGCGCGTCCGACGGCAGTCCTCGCCGGGCCGCGGCGTACGAGCCGAAATTAAGTTCAGCCGAAGCTCTTCCCGGGAATGAAGTTCAGCCGAAGTTCGCTTTCCGCGAACGCTCCCGAGATCGTTCGGGGAGAGCGAACCCACGACGATCACGAGCATCAACGTTTGAAACGTAGGACCCCTCACAACGCTCGGATTCTGGACCGTTGAAGTGGAGCTTCGGGCGCGAATTTCCAGGGGATTCGGCATCGACGTTTAAAACGTCGACGCGCAGCATTCCACTTTCGGATCGACCCCCTATCCGAAAGTGGATCGACGGTCGCCGCGGCCGGACTTTGCCGGGCGATGCTGTTCTATGCGAGACTGTGCGCTTCGGGTTGATGACGTCACGGTGACGCCATTCGGGAAATGCACGGAGAAGGCGCCGCGCGGCCGAATTCGGCACTCTCGTTATGTCTGGGGGTCAAGAGGTCGCGGGTTCAAGTCCCGCCGGCCCGACCAGTCGCCTCTTCGAGCGACCCCCGAATGAGTTCCTGCGCTCGCATCGTCGCGCGGCGGCCGCGCTCGTCGCCGAGGAGAGGATTCGCTCTTGGCGAGGATGCGTCTCTCCCGACTCTCTCGATCGATCGACGGGCGCGTCGCTCTCGTGACCGGCGCCGCCAGCGGCATGGGCCGTGCGACCGCGCATCTGTTTGCCGACGAAGGCGCGCGGGTCGCGGTGACGGATCTCGATCGGACCGCTGTCGAGCGCGTCGTGAAGGAGATCCAGGACGCGGGCGGTGTGGCGAGCGGCTTCATCCTCGACGTGGCCGATCTTGTCCGGATTCGCGCGGTGGTCGCCGAGGTGGCGTCCGCCCTCGGCCCGATCGACATCCTCGTGAACAACGCGGGCATCGTGATCGGTGCCTCGCTCGAGCAACCCGACGAAGACTACGAGCCGACCTGGCAGCGCGCCCTCGACGTGATGCTCACGGCCCATGTCCGGCTGGTGCGGGCCTGCCTCCCCCAGCTGGCCCGCAACGGAGACGGTCGCGTCGTCAACGTCGCCTCGACCGAGGGCCTCGGGGCGAGCGCCGGGACCGGCCCGTACACCGCCGCCAAGCACGGCGTCATCGGGATCACGCGGTCGATGGCCGTCGAGCTCGGCGCCCGCGGTGTCACGGTCAACTGCATCTGTCCCGGACCGATCCTGACCGGCATGACCGCTGCGATCCCGGAGGCCGCGCGCGAGAAGTTTGCCCGCCGCCGGGTCCCCCTGCGCCGCTACGGCTCCCCCGAAGAGGTCGCCCACGCGACCCTCTCCCTTGTCCTGCCCGCCGCCTCCTACCTCAATGGAGTGGTCCTGCCGGTCGATGGAGGCATGACGATCCAGAACAGCTGAGCCGTCCCCGATGGCGGCCGACTGGCGACTATGGAGTTTGTCTTGCCGAATCCGAAGATCATCGTCACCGGCGGAGCGGGCTTCATCGGCTCCCACACGGTCGTGGAGCTCGTCGCACATGGCTACGAGCCGGTCGTGGTCGACGATTTCTCGAACTCGGAGCGCTCCGTCCTCGCTGGGCTCGAGGCGATCTGTGGCCAGCCGATCCGCTGCCATGAAATGGATTGCACAGATCGGGCGGGCCTCGAGCGGGTCTTCGAGCGGGAGGGGCCGGTCGCCGGGGTGATCCACTTTGCGGCGTCCAAGGCCGTCAACGAGTCGCTCCAGAAGCCGCTGCTGTACTACCGCAACAATCTCGGGGGCCTCGTCGCGGTGCTCGAGGCGATGCTGGCCCGGGGCGTTCGGGACCTCGTCTTCTCGTCGTCCTGCACGGTCTACGGCCAGCCGGACAAGCTCCCCGTCACCGAAGCGACTCCGATCGCGCCGGCGACCTCCGTCTACGGCGCGACCAAGCAGATCTGTGAGCAGATCGTGCGGGACACCGTCGCCTCAGGCGCTCCCCTGCGCGCGACGCTGCTTCGCTATTTCAATCCGATCGGGGCGCATCCGAGCGCGCGGATCGGCGAGCTTCCGCTGGGCGTTCCCCAGAATCTCGCGCCGATCATCCTCCAGAGCGCGGCGGGCAGGCGGGGCCCGGTGCAGATCTTCGGCGACGATTGGTCGACGCCCGACGGCACCTGCATTCGCGACTACATCCACGTCGTCGATCTGGCGGCGGCCCATGTCCGGAGTCTCGCCTTCATGGCGAGCCGTCCGCCGCAGCCGATGGTCGAAACCCTGAACGTCGGAACGGGCCGGGGCACTTCGGTCCGGGAGGCGCTCGACGCCTTCGTGCGCGCCACGGGACGCAAGGTCGACTCCGTCGTCGGCCCGCGGCGGGGCGGGGACATCGAGCAGATCTACGCCTGCGTCGACAAGTCGGTCGCGCTGCTCGGCTGGCGAGCCACGCGCTCGGTCGAGGAGGCGATGCGCGACGCCTGGCGGTGGCAGCAGACGCTTCGCTCTTAGGGTGCTAGTTCGTGTCCGCGAGGCGCCGCAGGTACTCGCCGTAGGGATTGTTCGCGTAGGCGTCGGCCCGCTGGCGAAGCGCTTCCGCGCTGATCCAGCCCTGGCGCCAGCCGATCTCTTCGGGGCACGACACCTGGAGTCCCTGACGCTCCTGCACCGCCTGGATGAAGTTGGCAGCCTGGAGCAGGGACTCGTGGGTGCCCGTGTCGAGCCAAGCGACACCGCGGCCCAGCAGCTCGACCTCGAGCTGACCCTGCTCGAGATAGGCGCGATTGACGTCCGTGATCTCGAGCTCGCCGCGGGCAGAAGGCTTGATCCGCCGCGTGATCTCGACGACCTCCGCATCGTAGAAATAGAGCCCGGTGACCGCGTAGCTCGACTTCGGATGGAGAGGCTTCTCCTCGATCGAAACGATGCGCTTGTCCGAATCGAGCTCGATCACGCCGTATCGCTCGGGATCGCGGACGTGGTAGGCGATCAGGCGGGCACCGATCTCCTGGCGGGCCGCGCGCCGGATCGAATCGGGGAATCCGTGTCCGTAGAAGACGTTGTCGCCGAGGGCCAGCGCCACCGGATCGCCGGCGATCCAGTCGGCGGCGATCAGGAAGGCTTCGGCGATGCCTCTCGGCCGCTGCTGCACGAGATATTGGATCGATACGCCGAACTGGCTTCCATCGCCCAGCAGTCGCTCGAAGAGCGGTGTGTCCTGCGGTGTCGAGATCAGCACGATCTCGCGGATCCCCGCCAGCATCAGCGTCGAGAGCGGGTAGTAGACCATCGGCTTGTCGTAGACGGGAAGCAGCTGCTTCGACACCGAGCCGGTCGCGGGCAGCAGCCGTGTTCCCGATCCACCGGCGAGCAGGATGCCCTTCATCGCGCCACCACTCCGCCGGCCATTGCGCGCACCGGGCCCGACGCCTCCGCGGCGAGGCCCTGGCGCCCGCGCAGATCCCCCACGGACTCGATGGCTCTCCGCCAGGCTTCGTTGTCGAGATACCACGCGACGGTTCGCTCGAGACCCGCCTCGAAGCTCGTCTGCGCCTGCCAACCGAGCTCCTGCTTCGCGCGGCCGGCATCGATCGCATAGCGGAAATCATGACCCGGTCGATCCGCGACGAACCGTTTCAAGTCGGCATAGCGAGTAAGTCCCTGCTGGCGCAGGGCGGGGTTCCGGGCTGCCGGGCGGGCTTGCTCGAGGGCGCTACAGAGCGTGTCGACGATCTCGAGGTTCGAGCGCTCGTTGTCCGCGCCGAAGGCATACTGCTCGCCCGGGACACCGGCTTCGAGGGCGCGCAGGATCGCCTGGCAGTGATCGTCGACGAAGATCCAGTCGCGCACGTTCGAGCCATTGCCGTAGATCGGGAGCGCCCGGCCCTCGAGAGCGTTCAGGAGCATGAGGGGAATCAGCTTCTCCGGCAGCTGGCGCGGCCCGTAGTTGTTCGAGCAGTTCGTGACGAGAGTCGGAAGTCCGTAAGTCCTGTGATACGCGCGCACGAGCAGGTCCGCACCGGCCTTCGTCGCCGAGTAGGGTGAATTCGGCGCATACGCGGTCCGCTCGTCGAATCGACCTTGCGGACCGAGCGTCCCGTAGACCTCGTCGGTCGAGATGTGCAGGAATCGGAAGCTCGCCTGGCGCTCCGGCGAGAGCGTCTCGCGCAGTCGCCGCGCGCCCTCGAGCAGCTCGAAGGTTCCGACCAGATTCGTCGTCACACAGGCGCGCGGGCCGTCGATCGAACGATCGACGTGGGTCTCGGCGGCGAGGTTGACGACGCAGCTCGGGCGGTGGGCCGACAGGATCGCTCGAACGTCGGCCGGGTCGGCGATGTCGCCCCGCACGAGCTCGAACCGGGTGGGGTCGGGCAGGTCCTCGAGATTCTCGAGGCGCCCGGCATAGGTCAGCTTGTCGAGCACCACGACGCGGACGTCGGGACGCTGCTCGAGAATGCAGCGGACCAGATTCGAGCCGATGAAGCCCGCTCCGCCCGTCACCAGCCAGGACTCCATCATCGTCGCATCACCTTGCCCGAGGCTACCTCTTGGGGTGCTTCCCGATCTGCCACGGCGCGGCGTCACGCTCCATCAACTCATCGAGCCGCTGCTTGTCCTTGAAGGTATCCATACATTGCCAGAATCCATCGTAGCGGTAGGTGTGCAGCTTCTTCATCTCGATCAGGCGCTGGAAGGGCTCGTGGACGAGCTCCTCGCCGGGGCGGATGTAGTCGAAGATCTGGGGGCGCATGATGAAGAAGCCACCGTTGATCCGGTGATCAGATTCCTCGACGGATCGGATGCCCCGGACCACGCCCTCGGAATCCGCCTCCACGAAATGGAAGCCCGAGGTAGGACGAACGCTGATGAAGGATGCGATCTGGTCGCGCTTCTTGAAGTCGTCGATGTAGCTGTCGAGGGGGAGATCGGAGAGGCCATCGCTGTAGTTCGCGAGGAACATCTCCTCGCCAGCGAGATGTTCCTGCACGGCCTTGAGGCGCATTCCTAGGTTCGAATGCAGGCCGGTGTCGACGAATCGGATCGTCCAGTCCTCGATGTCCCGGCTCATCAGCTGGATCTCGCGCCCACCGTTTTTCAGCACGAAGTCGTTCGAGACGGTCTCGTTGTAGTTCAGGAAATATTCCTTGAAGGCGTCCCCGCGATAGCCCAGGCAGAGGATGAAATCTTTGTGGCCGAAGTGGGCGTAGTACGACATGAGATGCCAGATGATCGGACGGTGCCCGATCATCGCCATGGGCTTCGGCGTGTTCTGGGTATGGTCGCGCAGGCGCAAGCCGAGCCCACCGCAAAAGAGCACCACCTTCATGATCGTGAACTCCTATCCAGTCC
>JANNQH010000888.1:0-4756 GCA_031400655.1 Deltaproteobacteria bacterium
GCGCTGTATTGCAGCGGGCGCATCCGTCGTCCACACCCACGCCCCCGACATCTCCGTCGCCGGCGAGGCGGGCGCGAAGCTCTACCTCGAGCATTTCGGGCCGATCCACGAGCGCTTCCCCGACGCGATCCTCTACCCGACGCTCGTGTTCGGAAAGACGATCCATGAGAAGACGAGCCACCTCGAGCCGCTCCGGCGCCTCTATCCCCTGCGAATGGGCTTCGTCGATCCGGGCTCGGTCAATCTGACGCCGACGGGGGAGGACGGAAAACCGTTCCCGACGGATTGGGTCTACACGAACTCGCCGGCCGATATCGCCTACAAGTTCGAGCTCTGCAAGCGACTCGGGCTCGGCCCGGGCATGGCGATCTTCGAGCCGGGCTTTCTGCGGGCGGCGCTCGCGTACGTGCGAGCCGGCGCGATGCCTCAGGGCGCATCGCTGCGTTTCTATTTTGGGGGCGAGGCGAGCTACCGCGGGTCCGGACCGATCGACCTGCTCTTTGGAATGCCGCCGATCAAATCGGCCCTCGACGTGTATCTCGAGATGTTGGGCGATGTGGATCTGCCGTGGTCGGTCGCGGTCGTATCCGGCGATCCCTTCGATGGCGGCGTGGCGCGCCATGCGCTCGAGCGCGGCGGGCATCTCAGAGTCGGACTCGAGGATTACGCGGGGACCCGAAAGCCGTCCAATCTCGAGCTCGTCGAGGCGGCGGTGGCGCTGTGCAAGACGGTCGGCCGGCCCGTGGCGACCGCCGCCGAGGCGGCTTCGATCCTGCGACTGCCCAACTGAGCAGGGCCCGGTGGAAGCCGGAGCTGGCCCGAGCCGGAGCGAATTTCCATGCAGGTCGAGGCGCACGAAGGTCACGGGTGGTGGCCCTATGTCGTCCCCTACGTCGCGTTCCTCTTGCTGTCGGAGATCGCGGCGCGTCTGCCGGACGGGGCACAGCCCTACGTCCTCGCCTTCAAGCCGAGCAGCGTGCTTGCGCTCGTGCTCTGGTTCCGGGCTCGGGGGGCCTATCCGGAATGGCGGAAGCCGGCCGTACGGATGACGGGCTCGGGCTTGCTCCAGGATGTGGCCGTCGGGCTCGCGCTCACGGCGGTCTGGGTCGTCCCCTACCTGCTCGTGCCGGCGCTGCGACCGGAGTCGGGCGGAGAGTTCGATCCCGCCCTGGCCGGCGCACGCTGGGTTCCCGTGATCCTCGGCCTGCGCCTCTTCGGCTATGCGCTCGTGACGCCGATCTTCGAGGAGCTCTTCATCCGGAGCTTCGTCATGCGGGTGGCCGAGGTCTGGGAGAGCGAGCGCGATTTTCGGGACGAGCCCCTGGCGCGCTATTCGCTGCGGAGCCTGCTCGTTACGACGGTCGTCTTCAGTCTGGGCCACGTTCCGTGGGAGTGGTGGGTCTGCGTGCCGTGGATCGTCTTGTCGAGTCTCTGGTTCTATCACCGCAAGAGTCTCGCGGCCCTGATGGTGGTCCACGGCGTCACCAATGGCGCCTTGCTGGCGCTCGCCGTCTTCGGCGAGGGATGGCTGCGCGACGTCGACGGGGCGCCGTTCTCGTTCTGGTTCTTCGTCTAGCTCGGCAGAAACGACGGGGGAGGGGCTTCGAACCGGCTCAGGCCGCGCCGCGGTGCCCCTGGCGGACGCGCTGCGCGATCTCGGTCAGCTCGGTCACTGCGTCCTGCAGGGCATCGCGCTTCCCGTCGGTGGCGGCAGAGACCGCGTTGCGGGAGACGAGGGCGAGCCCCGGGTAGCCGAGGCGATCGGCATCGGCAGCGAGGCTACCCGCATGCCGAGCGACGTCTCCATGGCTCGCCAGGAGCTCCGCATCCTGGATTTCATCGATCCGCTCGGCGAGGCCGATCACGAAACGATCGATCGCCTGGACCATTTCCGGCACGTCTTCCTGGGTCGATCGAATCGGCGGCTTGAGATCGGACATTTCGATCGGGTCATCGGCCGCGCTGTCTCCAAACTAGAGGGCTCGCGGCCGTTCGTTTCCTGGCGCAGGCTCTGCGCATGCGTTGCCATGCCTGTCGTGTCGAGGTCGCCCTCGCGTCCGGGGAATCGGTCGGGTATCGGGATGCGTGCGAGCGCTGTGCCGCCGATCTTCATGCCTGCCTCAATTGCGCCCATCACGATCCGAGTGCCTACAACGAGTGCCGGGAATCCAGTGCCGAGCGAATCCTCGACCGCGACCGGGCCAATCGCTGCGACTACTTTCGGCCCGGCGACGGCACCGCTGCGGCAACCGACGCGCGCAAGAGCGCTCTCGGTTCGCTCGACGCGCTGTTCAAGAAAGGCTGAGGGATCGGCCTGCACGGATCCTGCAGCGGGGCTGCATGCCGAACGGAACCCGCCGGGCTGCGGCGCTGTCGACCCGGTGTCACCTTTCCGGGTTGGCCGGGCACATCACAACCAGTCGTCATGCCGACGCGGGCGTTCGACCGAGAAGGCTTTGAATTGGGCGAGCGGAGACCTTTCGTCTACCGTTGCGCCGCGCAGCGCAGGCCATGCATCCACGACTCGCTTCGAGCGAGCCGTGTCGAGGAATCCCAAGTCCCGTGAACATCCTCGGAATCTCAGCGTATTACCACGACAGCGCTGCTTGCCTGGTCCAGGACGGACGGATCGTGGCGGCCGCCCAGGAAGAGCGCTTCACGCGCAAGAAGCACGACTACCGATTTCCGGCGAATGCCGTCGAGTTCTGCCTCGCGCGGGGAGGGATCAAGACCTCCGACCTCGACCTCGTCACCTTCTATGACAAGCCGCTGCTGAAATTCGACCGCCTGCTCGAGACCTACATCGCCTACGCGCCCTCCGGATTCAAGCTCTTCCTGATGGGCATGCCCCTTTGGTTGAGAGAGAAACTTCATACTCCGCGAGAGCTCGACCGTGGCCTGAAGAGTCAGTACAAGGGCCGCTACGTATTCACCGAGCACCACGAATCCCACGCGGCGAGCGCCTTCTACCCGTCGCCCTTCGACGAGTCCGCCATCCTGACCCTCGACGGCGTGGGCGAGTGGGCCACGGGCTCGATCGCCCTCGGTCGCGGCAACCACATCGAGATGCTGAAGGAGCTGCGCTTCCCGCACTCCCTCGGTCTTCTCTACTCGGCCTTCACCTACTTCACCGGCTTCAAGGTGAACAGCGGCGAGTACAAGCTGATGGGCCTCGCCCCCTACGGCGAGCCGATCTACAAGGATCGGATGCTGGAGAAGCTGCTCGACCTGCGGGCCGACGGCTCGTTCCGCATGGACATGTCGTATTTCGGCTACTGCGACAGCGACGTGATGACCTCGAAGAAGATGGACGATCTGTTCGGCGGGCCGCCGCGCCGGGCGGAGACGGCGATCACCCAGCGCGAGATGGACATCGCGGCTTCGATACAGGCCGTGACCGAAGAGATCGTGCTGCGGATCGCACGCTATGCGCACGAGCTGACCGGCTCGCGCAATCTGACGATGGCGGGCGGCGTGGCCCTCAATTGTGTCGCCAACGGACGCGTGCTTCGCGAGGGGCCCTTCGAGCAGGTCTGGATCCAGCCTGCGGCGGGGGACGCCGGTGGCGCCCTCGGTGCGGCGCTCTTCACCTGGCACGAGCTGCTCGGCAATCCCCGGACCGCAAAGTCCGAAGACTCTCAATTCGGTTCCTTGCTGGGCCCGAGCTTCACGAACGACGAAATCCGCGCCTACCTCGACTCGGTCGACGCCGTCTACAACTATCACGCGAACGACGACGAGCTGATCGACCACGTGGCGGAGCTGATCGCGAGCGAGCAGGTGGTCGGCCACTTCTCGGATCGTGCCGAGTTCGGGCCCCGTGCCCTCGGCGCGCGCTCGATCATCGGCGACGCCCGCTCCCTGAAGATGCAGGCCACGATGAACTTGAAGATCAAGTTCCGGGAGTCGTTCCGACCCTTCGCGCCGGCGGTGCTGCGTGAGGACGTCGAAGATTACTTCGAGATGCGACCCCAGGAGAACAGCCCCTACATGCTGCTCGTCGCTCCGGTGCGCGACTCGAAGCGTCTCCCCGTGGAGCAGGATGGCGCCAAGGGCCTCGACAAGCTGAAGCAGGTCCGGTCCTGTGTTCCGGCGATCACCCACGTCGATTACTCGGCGCGCGTCCAGACGATCGACATGCAGCACCATCCGCGCTTCTACAAGATCATCGAGCGCTTCAAGCACAAGACGGGAAGCTCGGTCGTGATCAACACGCGCTTCAACGTCCGGGGCGAGCCGATCGTGAACTCGCCCGAGGATGCGTTCCGCTGCTTCATGCACACGAACATGGACGCGCTCGTGCTCGAGAACTTCGTGATCCTGAAGCAGGATCAGCCGAACGCCAAAGAGATCGACATCGAGGCCTACCTCAAGGAATTCGCGCTCGATTGAGCGCGGGCGGGTAGCTGGAGAGTAGAGCGACATGAGCAAGATGATCGAGATCAATTGGCAGCCCGATGAGCGGACGCTGCGACAGTTCGGCGCAATCGCGCTCGCAGGCTTCGGGCTCCTGGCCATCCTCGCCTGGAACGAGCTGCTCGTCTTCTCGCTGGGCCTCGGGTCCGCAAAGCCGCTCGTCGCCGGTGGGTTTGCCGCGCTGGGTCTCCTGTCGGGGCTCTTCTCGCTGATCGCGCCGCATGATCGGGAGGCGGGAAAAACCAGGGGCGTAAGCCCCACATTCCCAATGACTTAGTCATGGGTGTGTGAACGCTCCAATTGCGGGTTGTAGCCCCACTGACGCGCGAAGCCGACGCAC
>JANNQH010000889.1:0-1823 GCA_031400655.1 Deltaproteobacteria bacterium
TCCGCGCGACCGCTTCGTCCGCTCGGCCTACTACCTGCAAATGCTGCCCGAGCCCAGCTCGCAGCGCGAGGCGATCGCCGGCATCCTCGCGATCGCTCGCAATGCCTCGGTCCCTTTCGGCGCTCCCAACCAGGCGCCCGGTGCTCTCTACAATACGGAGTACCGGACCGCGATCGATCTCACGAATCGCCGCTATTTCTTCGAGCTGACGACGGCGCCCAACGTGATCTGGGTGGACCTGGATAAGCTGGATCTCAAGGCGGGGGCGCCGGTGCTGATCCTCGATCCGGACGACATCGATCTTTCCGGCAATGTTTCGACGAAGTTCGAGAAGGCCGGAAAAGCGCCGTTCTGAACCGTTCGACGAGTCGCGGCAGTGGCGCTGTAACGGCCGCTGGACGCTGACGGGACTGGCGGCTCGACCACATCGGGCAGGTCTACGGCGCGATGGACGAGGTGTTCCAGTTCGCGGCGACGTCCGGGCAGCGCGGAGGAAGGCCAGGTAGGTGTCGAGATCGTCAAGCTGGCCGGCACTCACTCTGGGGATGTGGTTCGATATGACGCGGGAGGTCTCATGAACGCGAGCGAGCTACTTCGTTGGCAATGGGAAGGCTACGCCCGTTTCCACCGATCGCGATTCAATCTGCTGCTTCACATCGTTCTCGTGCCGCTATTCGTTCTGAGTAACCTGGCACTCCTGCGAGCCATGCTTCATCGCTCCTGGCTCGCTGCCGTGCTGGCACTCGGCGGGATGCTCCTCTCGATCGCACTCCAGGGTCGCGGGCACCGTAGCGAGCCCGTGCCCACGGAGCCGTTCGCGGGTCCCGGCGACGCACTCGCGCGGATCTTCCTCGAGCAGTGGATCACGTTCCCGCGATTCGTTCTCTCGGGTGGCTGGCTGCGCGCGCTGCGGGATGCGAATCGCTCGTGAACTGGGAAGCGATCGGCGCGATTTCGGAGACGATCGGTGCGGTGGGAGTCGTCGCGTCGCTTCTCTATCTCGCGAGCCAGGTCCGCGCCAGCGCGCGTGCTTCGGCCGTCGAGGCGAAGCTCGAATCGACTCGCCTCCTGAATGACTTCATCGACTACCTGATCGAGAGTCCAGAGCTGAACGATCTCTTCCTGCGCGGGCTCGCCGATCTCGACTCGCTCTCGCGAGAAGACTATTTGCGCTTCTCCAATATGAGCCTGAAGGCGTTCTGGTTCTTTTCCGCTGGCCATTTCCAGTTCCGAAATGGAACGCTGGACGCGCACGAGTTTCACGAGGTCCGCACCGTGATGCGCTATTGGCTGCGAAGCCCGGGCTGTCGGGCGTGGTGGGAGAAGCTCGGCCGCGAATCCGTCTCGCCGGTATTTCGTGATTTCGTCGACGGTGAGATCGCGGTCCTGATGGCCTGAGGTGGCGCGGCGGGTCGTGGCCGCGCGAGGAATTTCATGGATCCGATTTCGAGCGATGAGAGAATCGAGAACACCGCGCCGGGCTATTCCCTCGCGGCCCTCGTCCTCTACATGCTGAAGCTCGGCACGATCGGCTTCGGCGGCCCCGTCGCTCTCGTCGGCTACATGCACCGCGATCTCGTCGAAGGCCGCGGCTGGATCTCCGAGGCGGATTACAAAGAGGGGATGACCCTCTCCCAGCTGGCGCCCGGGCCGCTGGCGGCGCAGCTCGCGATCTACCTGGGATACGTGCACTACAAGGTGCTCGGAGCCACGCTCGTCGGAATCGCCTTCGTGATTCCGTCATTCCTGATGGTGCTCGGGATCGGATGGGCCTACGTCGCCTACGGCGGGCTTCCCTGGATGCAGTCGATCTTCTATGGCGT
>JANNQH010000890.1:0-2535 GCA_031400655.1 Deltaproteobacteria bacterium
CGAAAGCCCCAGACACTCGAGGATCCGGCGTGCCACGCTCGGCTCCGTGATTGTGGCGGTCAGCCGCATCCGCTCGCCACAAGCCGGGCAACGAAGCGCATCGACCTCGAAGACCCGCTTCAACAGATCTGCCCATGCGATACGACGAGCGAGAGACTGGCTTTGCTCGGGGCGCATGTCGGCGCAGGCGCCTATAACGAGCGTCTCGCCGTACCCTCCCCCGTCGGCAACCCCATTCGACCGAGCGATTGATTCCGATCCGATCAGGAAGGCCGCGGCGAGGATGCCTACCGCGCACTCTCGCTCGTGCGACGCCTGTATCCAGACAACTGGTTCGCGCCGCTCAGTCTCGCGGTGCTGTTCGCGGCAACCGAGCGGCCCGAGCAGGCCCGCCCCTTGCTCGCCGATGCCCTACGCCTCGGCGGCGACGTGGCACGCAATGAGGCAGCCGGCTACCCCGCCCTCGCGCCGTTGCTCGTGGATCTTGCTGGCGAGACGCGACTCCGTGCAGCGAAGACCGACTAACGTTAACACCCACGCGATCGAAGCAAATGGAACGGTCGGCCGCCAGACACCCGCGAACGTCATTGACGCCGCCGATCGAGTCCCCACAGCAGCACGAGGCCCGCTCCGAGCAGAATCGCCCGGCCCGGCTCCGGCCAGTGGACCGTGTCTGCGCCGACGGCACCCAGGAAGAAGGGCGGGAATTCTGGCACCGCCGACAGCGGCAATTGCGTCCACTTGCCGGTCTGCGGACCGTCGCCGAGGACATCGGCAGGCACGAGTTCGCCTGGGAGACGCCGGAGCGGATAAGAAGAAGAAGCGGCCCTTTCTGCGCCACCGGTAGGACATATAGGTCACCTTTCCCCGTCCGGGGCCGTCCGGGGGGCTCCCAGCGCGGGACTCATGGACACGTCAGCAAACCATTGCAGACGTTGTTGCCAGCATTGACTCCGCCGAACACAGTCCCGGCGGTGTTGTTCGAGATCACGTTCTCGCGGTAGCCGGAAGGCGAGACGAGGTTCAGACCGAAGCCGGTGTTTAAACGAACGGTGTTGCCCAAGACGGTCGAGCCGGAGGAGGCCGAGATCCCGTCGCCCCCGTTTTCGTTGGCCGTGTTGCCCAAGATGGTCGAGCCGGAGCTGCCGTCGATCCCGTCGCTCCCGTTCTGGTAGGCCGCGTTGCCCGAGACGGTCGAGCCGGCTTTGGCGCAGATCCCTGCGATTCCGTTCTGGTAGGCCGTGTTCCCCGAGATGATCGAGCTTTCGGAGGTGTCGATCCCACAACGTCCATTCGATCGAACCCGCACGTTTTTCACCTCGGCCTGAACGCCAAGGAACAACCCGCTGAGTCCCATGCCCCGGATGCTCCCATTGCGCACGGAAGTCCCGGACTGATTGCGGGACCCTTGGACGCCCGACCCCAATCCCGAGCTGGGCGTACACACGAGGGGCGTGCCGCTGCAGACGACCGGTCCACGGATCTCGAATCCGGCGAGGTCGATACTGACGTTGTCGCTGGTGAGCTGAATCCCGCTCGTATTCTCGTTCGGGACGACGAGGTTGCTCGTCAATCGATAGCTGCCGGACGCCGTGATCGTGACCGGCAAACCCGCCGCATCCCCCGCGAAGCAGCCCGTATTCACTGCGCAGGTCTGGTTGATCTCCAGCACGCCGTCGGAGGCGAAGGCAGGGAGCGCGAGGGCCAGGAACAGCAGGAGGAGGATCGGGATCGAGCGCATGGGGTTCTCCTTCGAAAAATGGCCCGACGAGTATGCTTTTCGAAGACGCGCAAAGTCAATCGGCAACTGACACGCAGCTCGACGATCACCCGGCACGCCCAGCCTAGAGCTAAGGCGGCCTCTTCCCCCTGTAACCCATCCGCCAGCGCACGAGCCGCGTCCGGGTCCATTCGAACGGATCGCGGACGAACAGGATGGACCCAGCCACCCGGAAGAGGATCGGATGAGCCCTCCGGACCTTGCGCTCGGCTTCTTCGATGCCTTTGAGGTCGAGGTGCGCGAAGGGGACGAGCATGCACCACGATGGGTCTTCGCGGATCCGCTCGTCGCGATCGTGGCGCGTAAGCCGTTCAAGCTGCGTTTTCTCCACCGCCAGTAAAGTCATATAGGTCAACTTTCCCCGTCCAGGGCCGCTCGGGGTGATCTCCGATGCGATCGGCAGCTCGCTCGTCGAGATCGACAGCACAGGCGCCATCGTCTCACGCTCGACCTTCCGGCCCTTCGGCGGAATCGAGCAACAGTGGGGCTCGAATGGAGGGCAGAACGGGACCAGCGGTGTCGGTGCGCGGTCCTTTTTCGCCGGGCAGGATCGACAGCAGGACACGGGCCTTGTCTACATGCATGCGAGGTGGATGGATCCGGGGAGTGGAACGAGGACGCGCGCGACGTCGTCGGTCTCGGGTGGCGGAAGGGCCACGAAGTCTCCGAGGCTGTGCGATGGGCCGAGGTAGACCCCGTCGAGGACGAGCGAATGGAAGTGCGGAGTCAGATTGAGGGCCGACCCGAAGCGTTGG
>JANNQH010000891.1:0-3451 GCA_031400655.1 Deltaproteobacteria bacterium
TCGACCGGCTGCTTCGTCCGCTCGACGACGATCACCTTCTCGACGCAGGGGGTCTGCTCGACTGCCGCGTCGACGGTCGCCTTGAGGGCGAACTTCGCGCCCTTGCGGTAACCGCCGTCTGCCGTCACGACGAGCTTCGCCTCGGCGTCGTTGATGCGATCGCGCAGCGCGTCGGCCGAAAAGCCCCCGAACACGATCGAGTGCGGCGCACCGATGCGCGTACACGCGAGCATCGCGATCGCGAGCTCCGGGATCATCGGCATGTAGAGGCAGATGCGGTCGCCCTTCTCGACGCCCTGGGCCTTCAGCACGTTGGCGAAGCGGCAGACCTCTTTGTGGAGCTCGGCGTAGGTGAGCACGCGCGTATCACCGGGCTCGCCCTCCCAGATGATGGCGGCCTTGTTCTTGCGCCAGGCGTTCGGGCCTTCGAGATGTCGGTCGAGGCAGTTGTAGGAGACGTTCGTCTTTGCGCCCACGAACCACTTCGCGAACGGCGGCTTCCAGTCGAGCACCTTCTTCCAGGGCGCGAACCAGGAGACGTTCTCTTTCGCCATCTTCGCCCAGAACTGGGTCGGGCTCTGCTCGCCGAGCTTGCGGTACTCGGCGACCTGCTTCTTGCTCCAGTTCGCCTGCTTCGCGAACTCGGGGGAAGGCTTGAAGGATCGTTTTTCCTTCAGCAGCGATTCGATATCGGGCATGCGAGCAGATTCCTCTTGTCAGGCCATCTCGGAGGCCGCTCTGTCAGGCCCCCTGGACCCAGGCCTCGAGCGCGTCGATCGATTTCGGGATGTCGCGCGTCAGGTTCAGGATGCCGGTCTCGGTGACGACGACGTCGTCCTCGATCCGGATGCCGATTCCCTTGAACGCGTCGGGGGCCTTCTCGTCGTCCGGGGCCACGTAGAGACCCGGCTCGACGGTATAGACCATTCCGGGCCCGAGAGGACGGGGCTTCGTCGTGCCGTCCTCGGCGCGGACCACGTAGGCGCCGACGTCGTGGACGTCGAGGCCGAGCCAATGACTCGTGCCGTGCATGTAGTAGGGACGATAGGTTTCGCCCGCGATGATCTCGTCGCTCGAGCCCTGCAAGATGCCGAGCGTGCGCAGACCCTCGACGAGGACGCGCAGCGCCGTCTGATGGATCTCGGGGAGCGTCATGCCGGGTCGCGAGGCGTCGAGCGCCGCCTGCTGTGCGGCCAGCACGACCGAGTAGAGGTCGCGCGCAGCGCCCGTGAACTTTCCGCCGATCGGGTACGTGCGCGTCACGTCGGATGCATAGCCCTGGTATTCGACGCCCGCGTCGATCAGGACCAGCTCTCCCTTTGCCAGCGGTTTGTCGTTGCGGATGTAGTGGAGGATCGTCGCGTTGCGGCCGCCGCCGACGATCGAGCTGTAGGCCGGGCCGGCGCCGCCCCGGGCGCGGAAGGCGCGAGCCAGCTCCGCTTCGAGCTCGTACTCGAGTCGGCCGGGTTGGGCGATACGGGCGGCGGCGTGGTGGGCTTCGCGGGAGATCTCTGCCGCGTGCTGCATCAGCGCGAGCTCGTCGCTCGTCTTGTGAAGCCGCATTTCGTGAACGAGCCGCCGCGGATCGATCAGGGCCTCTGCGGGGAGGATGCCACCGCGGGACTGGCGCCGGATCTCGTCCTGGAGCGAGATGATGCGGGCGTCGATCAGCGGGTCGCGGCCCAGCGCGTGATAGATGCGCTCGGCGCCGCGCACGAGCGCGGGGAGCTTTTCGAGGAACGTGTCGCGCGGGTGTGCCTCGTCGGCGGCGTAGTCGGCGACGGCCCCCTCGATGCCGGGGCGGTAGCCCGTCCAGGTCTCGGCGGTACGGTCGCGGGGCTGCACGAAGAGCGTGAAGGCCGGGCCGGGGCGGGTCGACAGGATCGCAATCGCCTCGGGGTGATCGAAGCCCGTCAGGTACCAGAAATCGCTGTCCTGTCGGAAGGGGTATTCCGTGTCGGCCGAGCGCACGGCAAGCCGTCCACCCACGAAGATCGCGACGGCGTCGGGGCCCAGGGAAGCGAGCAATTGCTGACGCCGTGCGGCGAACACCGGCGCAGTCTATCCCATCGTCTGCGGCGTCAAGAAGCGGCTGTTTTCAGGGCTTCGTCCCGCCCTCATTCGCCCCCGATCGGGCCTTGCTCGACCCCTGTGGCGAGTTCGTCTGCCGCATCAGGCGGCAGCCACCCTTTGGCGCGTCCGCTCCCAAGTCTCCGATCGAACGGCGGATTCGGGCGGTGCGGACGACGCTCCGAAGGTATTCGAGGGTCCCGATGCCGCCCAAGGCGGCATTGGGATGGACGGCGTGATCGGCGGTCGAAGGCCTGGATAGCCATTTCAGTTCGGGCACTTGCAAGAATCCTGAAAAATTCTTCAGAGCTGGCATGCAACCTGCTTTAGAAAGTATTCGTTCGACAGGAAAACTGGCTGGCCCGAGCGGTTAAACACGGGCGCGTTCGTTCGAGCCAGCCAGTAATCCTCACAAAAGTCAGACGCAGGCTTCCCATCCCCTCCTGCTCGAAATTGCCTCCTCCGGCGCAAGCCAGTGGGGGCAATTTTCGTTTCGGGGTCCGGCTCCTAGCTCGGCTTCACGCCGGCCTTCGTGGTCTGGCGCGCGGCCTGCTTCGCCCGGGCGGCCCGGCGACTGCGGCCGGAGCGACGGCGGGAACGCCGGTTCGATCCGTCGGCTTGTGCTTCACCGGCCGGGGCGGGCTCGGCGACCGCTTCCTCGGCCGCGGATGTGGCGTGGCTGGCGAGCACACCGACGATCTCCTCGCCGAACTCCCGCACGAACCAACCCTTCAGCTCGACCACGCCCTTCATTTCTTCGGCGGTCGCGGGGCTCGCCCAGGCGATCGCCTCGAGGGCCGCGTTCGGACACAGCACGCCCGGGTCGAGCGCCAGCGACTGCGCGCGCGGGCCGCGCCACTCCTTCAGCGCCGCGAGTCGTTTTTCGGTCGGGCGATCCATGCGGCGACGCACGGCGGTGTCGAGGCG
This sequence comes from Deltaproteobacteria bacterium, assembly GCA_031400655.1. Lineage (GTDB taxonomy): Bacteria > Myxococcota_A > UBA9160 > UBA9160 > UBA4427 > UBA4427. The sequence goes on from JANNQH010000891.1 coordinate 2,998, forward strand.
CGGGATCGGGCCGTGCGGCTTGCGCAGGCCCTTCTTCACGGCGGCGACGAGGTCCTTGCCGAGCCGCTTCAGGATCAGATCCGAGATGCCCTTGATCTCCGAGAGGGAGTCGAGATCAGAGATCTTCTCGCGGCTGATCTCGAGCAGCGTGCGATTGCCGAGCACCTTGAAGGGCGGGCGATCGATCTCCCGCGAACGCTGGTCGCGCAGCAGGAATAGCTCGCGCAGCACGGCGAGCGAGACGGGATCGAGGGCTCGCGCGCCGGTGATGCGCAGATAGCCGAGCTCGTCGAATTCGCGGTCGGGCCAGCGTCTTCCGCACAGCGTCTCGAAATCGTTCTTTGCCCATTCGAGGCGCCCTGCTCGCGAGAGCTCGCCCTCGAGCGTCTCGGCGAGCCGGATCAGGTAGTGCACGTCCGAGGCCGCATAACGGAGCTGTTTGTCCGTGAGCGGC
>JANNQH010000892.1:0-2079 GCA_031400655.1 Deltaproteobacteria bacterium
CGGCGGCCAGCGCCTCGATGGCGGGGAGCGAGTCCTGGGTCTTCATCGCGAGAATGGCGACGTCGTCCGCCCGGAGCTCGAGCTCGTCGGGATGTCCCACCACGGGAACCGCGAGCCGCTCGCGGCCCCCGGGCGTGACGTACTCGAGACCCTTCTCGCGGATGGCAGCGAGCTGGGCGCCCCGGGCGATCAGGACCGTCGGTCGGCCGGCGCGGTAAAGCTCGGCGCCGAGGCTCGCCCCGATTCCGCCCGCACCGTAGACGATGTACCGCCCGACTCGCATGTGGCCTCTTCCGACGGGTCCGGTCGCTCGGCGCTAGGCGCTCGCGAGACGGTGCTCCGCCTGGAGTGCGCGGGCTTTCTTCTCGAGGGCGTCGACGGCGGGGGCGACGCGCTTGCGGTCGACGGCGGCAGCAATCTTGCGGCCCCCGGCGAAGCTGAGCATCGACTCGAGGCGCTCCCGCAGACAGCTCATCGCGAACGCGAACATGTCGCCACCCGCGATCGGATCGAAGGGGACCCAGTGATTGCGGTCGCCCGACGGATGCACGTAGTGGTAGTGGGGGTCGTCCTGGAAGCAATCGAAGCGCAGATACTCGTGGTTGTCCTGGGTGCCGAAGACATGGATCGAGACGCCGGTATCGCTGAAGCCGCCTTCGGGCGATAGGCGGCGGATCTCGGCGAGATCCTCGGGACGGTCGGCATAGGCCTTCTCGAGTCGATCGGGATCGACGTCGCGGTATTCGAGGACGAAGGTGACGGCGCCTGCCTCGAAGGGCGTGCAAGCCGCCGGCTCGAGGGGCTCGGGCTGGACTTTGTAGACGACGCCGTATTTCGGCTCCATGGATTCTCCCGTCCTGATGCCGGTGAAGGCGCTAGACGCCGTAGACGCGCGCGGCGTTGGCGAAGGCGATCTTGTCGAGCTGGTCCTGGCGAAGGTTCTTCGAGAGGTCGGCCAGGATCTGCCGCGAGCGGGGCCAGAGCGTCACGCTATGCGGATAGTCGGACGACCACATCGCACAGTCCGCGAGCCAGGGATGGCTCGCGATCAGGTCGAAGCCGACGGCGTCGTCGAGGATCGTGACGAAGAGGTTCGTCCCCATGTGGTCGACCGGGCGCTTCGCCGACTGCAGCGTCGCGTCGTGGAGCTCGGACCGAACGGTGGTGTTCTGCTCCATCGTCTGGAGCCAGAACGGCAGCCAACCCATGTTGACCTCCCCCGCCACGATCTTGAGATTCGGGTAGCGATCAAAAGTGCCGGCGTAGACGAGATAGGTGAAGCTCCGGACGGCGGAGAAGAAGCGCCAGACGGTGCCGCCGGCGGTGATCTTCAGGTCGGCGATGCCGTCCCAATCGGCTTCCTGGGCCTTGCCGCCGAAGGTGCGGTGGAACGTGAGCGGAATGCCCGATTCCGAGGCGCGGGCAAAGAGCGGATCGTAGTAGCGGTCGTGATACGGCCGCGTGGGAATCCCTGGAATCAGGATCGCCTTCGCTCCGGTCCGAACGCAGCGATCGAATTCCGCGACGCAGACGTCCATCCCGTCGTCGACCGGGAGCAGCGGGAGCCCCACGATCCGCTTCGGCGAGGCCCCCTGGAACTCGCCCAGGATCCAGTCGTTGTACGAGCGCATGCACGCAACTCCGAGCTCGCGATCCGGCATGACGTAGGTCTGCGCGGCGTAGGCGGGATACACGACGGAGACGTCGATCCCGTCCTTGTCCATGTCCTCGACGTGCGCCTTGCCCTGGTGGTTGCCCGGCAGGATCTCGTCGAAGCGTAGACCCGACATCTTCTTGTCGGCGGACGCACGACCGGCGGTCGCCTCGATCCCGAAAGTCCGTTTGGGCGCCGCACCGTCGAAGCTCCAGCCGTCGCCGCCATCGGCGCCGCGCAGCATCTTCGGTGCGCGGGCTTTCAGTTTCGAGGGGACGTTGTCGAAGACGTGGGGCGGCTCGTTGATGTGGCAGTCGGCGGAGATGATCCGCTCGGGCAGGACGGTCGGCATACGCGTTCTCCTGGCTGGGACGGAAGGCGGCGAACGACGCCACTCTATCAACTGGGCCGGCGATTTCAGCCAC
>JANNQH010000893.1:0-7539 GCA_031400655.1 Deltaproteobacteria bacterium
TCCGCGACATGCTGGGTCGAGGTCAAGAGCGTGACGCTCTGCGCGGACCGGCGGGGGCGCTTTCCCGACGCGGTGACGGAGCGCGGGCGGCGGCATCTCGAGCATCTCGCGGCGCGGGTGCGCGACGGCGAACGCGCGGCCCTGCTCTTTATCGCGCAACGCGACGACGCCGACTCGGTCGCACCCGCCGACGACATCGATCCCGCCTACGGTGCAGCATTGCGCAGCGCGGTCGCTGCCGGGGTCGAGGTCCACGCCTGGTCGCTGAAGGTCACGCCGACGGTGCTGCTCCTTTCGCGCGTCCTGCCCGTCCTGCTATGAACGGATCGATGGCAGGTCCTTCGAAGCGCAAGAGCGGCTCCAGCGCGTCCCGATCCTCGATCCGCCGCGTCCGTGAGGCTCTGCTTCGCTGGTACGACGCCAATCGTCGCGATCTGCCCTGGCGCAGGACACGGGATCCGTACGCGATCTGGATCTCCGAGGCGATGCTGCAACAGACACGCGTCGAGACGGTGATCCCGTACTGGCAGCGATTCCTGACGCGCTTCCCCGATGTCGCGAGTCTCGCACGCGCCGAGCTCGACGACGTCTACGCTGCCTGGACGGGACTCGGCTACTACTCGCGTGCGCGCAATTTGAAGGCCGCCGCCGAGTCGATCGTCGCCGATCATGGTGGCGCGCTTCCGAATAACGCCGAGGGCCTCCGCAGTCTCTCGGGCATCGGCCGCTACACCGCCGGCGCCGTCGCTTCGATCGCCTTCGACCGCGAGGAGCCGCTGGTCGATGGCAACGTCGTGCGCGTGTTCGCGCGCCTCGAGGACATCCGCGAGGACAGCGGTGAGAAGGCCGTCGTCGAGCGGCTCTGGTCGCTGGCGGCCGAGCTCGTGCGCGGTCCCCGACCAGGCGACCTCAACCAGGCGCTGATGGAGCTCGGCGCGACGCTCTGCACGCCGAAGCGCCCCGATTGTCTCGCCTGTCCCGTCCGGCGCCATTGCCGCGCCGCCGCCGCAGGCGACCCTGAAAGCCTCCCGCGCAAGACGAAGCGCACGGCGGTTCGCGCGCTGCGCGCCGTCGCGGTGGCAATCGACCGCAACGGACGCATGCTCAGCGTCCGCCGACCGGAGACGGGCCTGATGGCGGGCCTCTGGGAGCTACCGGGCGGAGAGCTCGCGGACGGTAAAGAGGGCAAGGATCACGCCGCCCGCATCCTGCGCGAAACAGTCGGCCTCGAGGTCCGCGAGCTCGAGTGTGTGGGCCAGGTCGAGCACGTCTTCACGCATCGCCGTCTCGCGCTGGAAGTGTTCCGGGCGAAGGCGCTGCCCGGCGCGCGCGCGCGGATCACCGGCTTCACCGCCCATCGCTGGCTCTCCGCCCCGGAGCTGCTCGAGCTCGCCCACGCCGGCTCGACGCGCAAAGCGCTCTCTCTATTAGGCCTCTGCGACGAGCAATCGGCTCGCGCGGCCAGGCGATCAAAGCCTTGACCCCTCGCGAAAGGCTGCCGCGGAACGAACGACCGGAGCAGACGCCTTCGCCCGAGCCGTCGCCGAAGCACTCGGATCGCTTCGCCGATCTCGTAGTCGATGCGAAGCGTCTAGATCCCGGACCCGCCCGCGTGGTCGAACGGGTGTCGGCCCGCAGAAATGGCCCGACCGACGCATCGAAGGGCGACACCGCGCCGACGTTCCGCCGACCCGAGCCCGAGAACCCCCATCTGGCAGCCGCGTCCGGCATCAACGACCAGCAACTCACACGCCTGCGACGAGGAGAACCCGAGCCCGAAGAGCAGATCGACCTCCACGGCACGCGCTTGGCCGAGGCGAAACGAATCCTGACGAAGCGCATCGACAGCGCTCACGCTCGCGGCCTGCGCTGCCTGATCATCGTGCACGGCCTCGGGAAGCGGTCTCCGGCGCAAGAGGCGGTGCTTCGGGATGCCGTACCGGATTGGCTGACGCGCGGCACGATCGCCCGTCACATCCTCGCGTTCGCGCCTGCCCCGCGCCGACTCGGGGGAGACGGGGCGACGCTTGTGCTACTGCGGAAGTCTTGAGTCACGGCTTCCCAGCTCACCTAATGCGCCGAGATCACTTCGACGAAGCTCCCCTTCGCCAGCGCCGCGCGTATCGACTCGATCCGCTCCCGATTCGCGCCCATGTCGCCATACCCGACCCGCGACGCGGAGCGCACGCGAATTACGCCCGCCGCCGCGTCGAGCCCGAACTCGACATCGTCCCGGTAGCGCATCAAGCGGGTCGTGAAGACGGCATGGAGGTAGCCGCCCTCGTCGGTCACGACCTCGACGCGCGGCAGCTCGGCGAGCTGGGACTCGAGCGCCTGCCAGGCCGCGGTCGCATCCCCTTGAATCCGATAGGCGGCGATCGCGTGGACCTCGTCGGTCGCTTCGCTCGAGACGCAATTGGGGGAATCAGGACAGGGGGCGAGGCGTCCGTTGCCGTCCGCGAGCTCCTTCGGCATCCGCCCTCCGCAGGCCGCCGCGATCGAAACACACACGATCAACGCAGACAGGAGTCCGATCCGTGATCCATTCTGGTCCATGGCGATGCCTCCGACGGTTCAATCAAGATGCCGCTTCAAAATCGATCCGACGGCCAGTACACCATCCCGTCCGGCGGCAGGATCCGCCGCAGGAATCCGGCCCCGTCTTCGCCGCGCAGCAGATCGACGTCGAGGCGCAACGCCAGCGCCGTCAGATTGATGCAGCGCACGCTCGCCCGCGCATCGTCCATCGGATGCGAGCGGACACCGCGATGCTCGAGGGCCACCGTGAGGCCGATGTCGTCGAAGGTCGGCAGCACGAGAAACGAGCGCAGCTCGCGGCTCGTGATGCGGCTCGCGACGGCGCCGCGCAGCAGCGGATCTTCGCCGCGGGGCTCGAGCAGATGGGCGATCAGCTTCGCAAGCCCGTCCGCCCCGTCCTCGAAGCGGCCGATCTCGGTCGCAGTCAAGACATCGTCGAGGATCGCCGCCCGCCCGTAAGCGACCGCCAGCCCGCCCCGGCGCGCGAGCCAGAACTCCTCGAAGGGCGCGGGCGTGAGATGGAAGCAGGCGCGCCAGTGCGCGTCGTCGCGCATGATCGTGCCGCTGCGACTCGCGGCGTAGGCGGCGTGGATCGCCTTGATCGACTGGAGCGCACGCTCGTTCTCCGAAGCGACCGGTTCGAGGGTGAGGTCGCCGGGATCGGTGGCCGCGCCCCGCAGACTCGCTTCGGGATCGACGCGCAGGATCGACTGCTGACCGCTCCAGCCGACGAAACCCCGCTTCTCGAAATAGTCGGAGGTAGCGGGCGGTGCCCCGGGAAACACGATCGCGAGCTCGAAGCCGCGCAGCCGAAGCGTCTCGGCCGCCCGCTCGAGAAGATCCGTCGCGATACCCCGGCCCCGCAGCGGCGAAGTCGTAAAGAGGTTGCTGATGCCGCCCGTCGGAATCGAATGGCCGAGCACACGCAGCTGTCGGGGCAGGATCGAGGCGCCGCCGAGCAGACGGCCCTGCTCGACCGCAACGAGCACGTTCTCGTCGGACCAGCTCGGATCGTATTCAACCTGGTAACGGAAGCGATCGCCCGCCGTCCAACCCTCGGCGAGGCGCCAATCATCGAGCAGGTCGGCGAATTTGAGCCGTTCCTGGGCCGCGAGCGTTCGGATCTCCATATTCGGGCGAGTATACTCGCGTGCGAAGGAGCCCACCGCCATGACCGACAGTGCGAATCACGACGATTCAAGGGCCAAGGCCCTTTATAAGCAAGGCTTCGGGCTCTTCGTCAAAGGCCAGCTCGACGAGGCGATCGCCCGCTACCGCGAGGCGATCGAGGTCTCGCCGCGACTGTCGATCGCGTGGAACGGCCTCTCCCTCGCCCTCGCCAAACAAGGCAAGCTCGACGCCGCCATCGACGCGGCCGAGAAGCTCATCGAGCTCGAGCCCGACGATGCGCTCTCCCACACGAATCTCTCCCGCATCCTGCAGCAGAAGGGCTTGATCCCGGAAGCCGAGGACGCGAAGGCGCGGGCGATGAATCTCCAGATGCAGGCGCGCAAGTCATGACGCAGGCCCCCCGATGAGAGTCGCCCGATGATCGACCTCGCACGCCAGGGCGACGTCTTCGTGCTGCGCTTCGATGCACCGGAGAATCGCTTCCGCCCCGAGAACGTCGCCGCCTGGAACGCGGCCCTCGATCAGGTCGAGAAAGCCGGCAACCCGGCCGCCCTCGTCACGACCGGGACGGGCAAGTTCTACTCGAATGGCCTCGACCTCGAGTGGCTGCTCACGCAGGCGACCGAGCCCGAGCGCGGGACCTACATCCCGAGCGTCCTCGCTTTGATGGCGCGAGTCCTGACCTTCCCCACGATCACCGTCGCCGCGATCAACGGCCACGCCTTCGGCGCCGGCGCCCAGCTCTCCCTCGCCCACGACTACCGCGTGATGCGGAGCGAGCGCGGCTACTGGTGCATGCCCGAGATCGACATGAAGGCACCGCTCCATCCCGGCATGACGGCCCTGATCCAGGCTCGGGTTCCGAAGCAGACGGCTCACGAGCTGATCGTGACGGGCACGCGTTATTCCGCCGAGGCGGCGCTCGCGAAACGGATCGTCGACCAGGTCGTGCCGGAGGACGAGCTGCTGCCGCGGGCGACCGAGATGGCGGCAGGGCTGGCTTCGAAGGCGGATCCGGCGATGCGACTCCTCAAGACGGGAATGTATCCGCGGGCGCTCGCAGCGCTCTCGTTGGGGATGGAGGCCGTGGGCGAGTCCCAGGTGCTCGCAGCGGCGAGCCGCGCCCGGGCGCCGCGCGAGGAGCGAAAATCATGAAGTTCTCGTTGGGCTTCGAAATCCAGCTGGCCGGGGCGCAGCCGTCGTTCGCGCCTACCCCGTATTGCGCAGCCCCGCCGCGATCCCGTTGATCGTCAGCGCAATCGCGTACTCGACGCGCTCGAGATCTGCTCCCGACGGATCGAGTCCGCGCCCCGATCTTTTGCGGTCGAGCAGCTCGACCTGTAGATAGGAGAGGATATCGAGGTAGGGCGTGCGCTGGTCGAGGGCTTCGCGGAGCTCCGGCTCGCGGGCGAGCAGCATGCGCTCGCCGGAAATGTCGCGCACGGCGCGCAGCGTCCGATTGAACTCTTTCTCGATTCGCAAGAAGACCTCCGATACGGCGGGAACGTCCTTCGCCAGCTCCGCATAACGCTTTCCGACGTTGAGATCCGTCTTCGCGAGCACCTGCTCGAGGTTGTCGATCACCGATCGGAAATACGGCCAGCGCTTGTACATCGTCCGCAGCCGCGCGATTGCCTTGTCGCGCCCACCGGCCTGGGCCGCGCACCAGGAGTCGACTCCCGAGCCCGCGCCGTACCAGCTCGGCAGCAGGATCCGCGTCTGGTTCCACGAGAAGGTCCAGGGGATCGCGCGCAGGTTCCGGATCGCGCGCGAATCGGCGCGCTTCGCGGGGCGGCTCCCGAGATTGAGCGCCGAGATCTCCTGGATCGGCGTCATCCTGTAGAACGCGTCGACAAAGCCATCAGTCTCATAGACGAGGGCGCGATAGGCGGTCCGCGATCCCTCGGCGAGGGCGTCGAGGGCTTCGCGCCAGCTCTCGGCCGGCTCCCGCGCCCAGCCTGGAATCGCTGGCGCAAGCGTCGCCTCCAGCGTCGCCGCGAGCAGCAGCTCGAGGTGATAGGTCGCGGCACTGCGTGTCCCGTACTTCGACGCGATCACCTCGCCCTGCTCGGTCAGCTTGATGCGGCCATTCACGGTGCCCACCGGCTGCGCCAGGATCGCGCGGTGGGTCGGCCCACCGCCGCGGGCGATCGTGCCGCCGCGGCCGTGGAAGAACTCCAGTCGAACGCCTTCGACCTGGGCCTGGGCGGCGAGCTCACGCTGGACTTTCTCGAGCGCCGCGGCGGCGGCGAGGTAGCCGCCGTCCTTCATCGAATCCGAATAACCGATCATCACCTGCTGGCGCATGCCCCGAGCGCTGAGCTGCTTGCGGTAGGCGCTCGATCTGTAGAGTCGGTCCATCGAGACCACGGCGCCCGCGAGGCTCTCGATCGACTCGAAGAGCGGCACGATGTTGACGTCGCTCTCGAACCCTTGACGACCGTCGGGCCGCACGAGCCCGACCTGACGACAGAGTGCCAGCAGCTCGAGCATGGTGACGGAGTTCTCCGTGTCGCTGATGACGAGATCGCGAATCGAGCGGCCGCCCGGCGGGATCGGGAGGCTGGCGACGAACGAGAGCGTGTCGAGGACCTCGCGAGCCTCCTCGGAGAGGCCCGTCTCGGGGATCGGGATCGGCTCCTTCGCGAGGATGATCTCCTCGAGAAAGGCGCGTTGGCGCGAGAGCGATAGCGCCTCGAGCGGCCCACCGACGGGACAGATCAGCTCGGCGCGGGCCTGGCGGTGCTTCGACTGGTTCTGACGGATATCGAGCGAGACGAGGTCGAAGCCGAAGACGTCGAGCTCTTCGATCAGCGCCGCGAGGGCGCCTTCCGCGAGTCGTCCCGCCGCATTCTCGACGAGGCTCTCGCGCATCAGCTCGAGGTCGGACTCCATCGCACGGGCATCGACATAACCTCCGAGCGAGCCGGGCTCGCTGCTCTCCGCCTCCTCTCGCAGGCGCGCGTCGAGGCGAGCCGCGATCGCATTCAGCTTGACGCGGTAGCGCTCGGACGTGTTGCGGCCGTCGGTGCGAAGGGCGAGCTCGGGAAGCTCCCGGAGATCCCTCTCGATCGAAGCTTCGAGGGCAGCCGAGACGGGTCGGCGCTGATCGGAGAGCATCAGTCGCTCGATCAGGGGCTGGATACGGGAGCGGTAGTGGACGAGGATCGCCTCGCGGTACTGCTTTACGGCGCGGGCCGTCATCTCGGTCGTCACGAAGGGATTGCCGTCGCGATCCCCGCCCATCCAACTGCCGATGCGAAGACTTCGCGGGGCCGCGTGGGCAACCCGGGCCAGCACGTCCGGCTCGGCGTCGGCGTAGGCGTCGCGAAATGCGACGAACAGCTTCGCGGTGACCTGGGGAACGGCATGGACCAGGACATCCCGCAACACGTGGATCGCATAGCGGACCTCGTCGAGGGGCGTCGGCTTGCGAATGCGGAGGTTGGTCGAGAGGTACATGCCGGTGATCTCGGCGAGGATCTCTTCCTCGATGTCGCGCCGCTGTGAGCCGCTCGCCGATTCCCGACGTGTCAGCAGCGCGTCGATGCGATCGAGGGTCTCGCGCAGGGACCAGCGGAGCGCCTCGGTCGGATGCGCCGTGAGCACGATCGTCGCGCGCAAATCCTCGATCGCCCGGACAACCCGATCGCCCGTGACGCCCGCCCTTCGCAGGCGCCCAAGGAGCGAGTGGAAGCTCTCCTGGTCGTGCTCGGCGCGTTGGCGCTCCGTTTGACGCTCTTCGGCGACGTTCAGGAGCCAGAAGAGCAGCATGAAGGCGCGCGCCGCCTCGTGCAGATCGCCGACCGACATGCGGCGCAGCCGGGTCACGAGCTTTTTCTCGTCGGCCGATGCGTAGCGAGCACGCAG
>JANNQH010000894.1:0-1700 GCA_031400655.1 Deltaproteobacteria bacterium
TTCGCCTTCAAGGCGCAGTTGTCGCAGAGATCGCGAATGCCGTCCCGATCGGTGTCGGGCGGCAGGTTCGCGGGATCGCTCGCGTTGAGATTGTGGAAGAAGATCAGCTGGCCGGTTCCGAGCGTGCCGGTCTGCGGCGAATCGACGTGCCAGGTGCAGCAGTCGTGGCCGGTGTAGCCGGGCGTGCCGGTGAATCGATAGGTGTAGGGCATGGCGCCGCTGTTACTCGACCCCGTCACCGTGCAGACGCCATGGATCGGGGTCTCGTAGATGTCGTCCTGGTCGAGGTCGTAGATCCAGCGCAGGTTCTGGCCTTCGTTGATGTAGGTGACGACGCCGCTCTGGCCGATGTCGATCTGCTCGCCGGCAGCCTGGGTCAGGTTGACGAGGAGCTGGGGCGGGTTCGCGCCTGCGCCCGTGTTGGTGCGACTCGCGATCTGGACGCCGCTGCTGGCGGACGACGTCTCGGGCCCGCGCAGCACGAAGCCGTCCTGGAAGCCGCTCAGGTTGTAGAAGTCGAAGCGCATCAGGTCGACCGCGTCGCGCAGCGCCGTCCCCGTGAAGACCTTGACGCCGGTCGTGGTGATGGCCTGGGTCGCGAGGAGGCTTTCCGGATCGCCGCCGGGAAAGGGCCAGTCCCAGTCGATGTTCGAGGCAAGGCCCCGATTGAGCCAATTGGCTGCACGCGAGCTACTGGAGCCGGACTGGAACTCATTGCCGGACGCGTCGGCGTTGCCTTCATCCCATTTCCCGTCGAAGCCCATGCTCCAGACCGAGAGCGAATTTCCCGTGCCGAGGATCGACTCGACGTCGAGCCGAAGCTCTACGCTGTTGATCGTCGCGCTCTCCGGGATGTAATTCGTGCGAAGGTCGAAGGACACGAGCGAGCGAACGCCGTAGGGAGTGGACGGATTGACCGCGTTTACGTCGCGTCCGGCCCACATGAACTGTCCGGCGCCGTTGCTGCCGGAGGTGTTGCGTTCGTAGATCGTTGTGTCCCGGGTGGCGGGGATCGTGACCGTGATGGGGACGCCGGGCGGGAAGTACGGGAGCAGCATCGTGCTATTCGGGACGGTGGTGACCCCGCGCAGCGCGATGTGGACGTTCGAAGGTGCCGTGCCCGATCCGAAGCTCAGGACGCGCACGTTCACTCGCACGCTGTCGCCCGCAAGCGCTCCCGTCTGCGGCTGACATTGCCACGCCTTCCAGCTCAGCTGGGCCGGGCCCGATCCCGGCGTCGACACGATCGTGTCCGTCGGCGCGGGACAGAAGTCTTGCCCCGGGATTCCCACGAGCTGGAAGTCGGTGAGCTCGATCTGGATCTGGAGATCGCCGTGGACGGCGTCGGGCACGGCATCGACGACGAGCTCGGGACGCGACGGCAAGCTTCCGAGATCGACCACGTAGGAAGTGACCTGGGATGTGTTCGCGAACGCGACGGTCGCCGAGAAGGGCGCTGAAACCTGCGCCTGGGCGAGCGATGGGATCGCCAGGGCGGCGATCAGGACGAGAGGCGAGAGCCAGCGGGCTTGCGGCTGCTCGGGCGTCGCGGAGGCTCGCAGGATCATGCAATTCTCCTTGGACCCGGGCGGTTGCCGTCTTCCGGGCCACCTCAGTTTCTCATACCTGCCACTCAAAAGTTCTTATCGTTCGATGATCTCTGCGTGGATCACTCCGAGCGAGAGCGTTCCTTTCCGGCT
>JANNQH010000895.1:0-2569 GCA_031400655.1 Deltaproteobacteria bacterium
GACGAGGGCGGGCTCGTGCTGCTGATCAAACCGACCGGCTCGAAGCTCTGGCGCCTCCGATATCGATTCGAGGGTAGGGAGTCGATGCTCTCGCTCGGGAGCTAACCCGACACCGGGCTCGCCCTGGCCCGTGAGAAGCGCGACGACGCTCGGAGGCTGCTCGCTCGGGGGATCAACCCGAGCGCCCAGCGGGCCGCAGAACGCGCCGCCGTGGCCGATTCGTTCGAGGCCGTCGCGCGAGAGTGGTACGCGAAGGAGGCCCCGAGCTGGGTGCCCTCGCACGGCGAGCGAATCCTGCGGCGCTTGGAGCGCGACGTGTTCCCGCGGATTGGGACCCGGCCAGTCTCGGAGATCGCGGCCCCCGAGATCCTCGCCGTCGTGCGCAGGATCGTGGACCGAGACACGGTCGAGACGGCCCACCGGGCGCTCGCCAACGTGGCGCAGGTCATGCGCTTCGCGGTGGCCACGGGGCGCGCCCCGGCCGACCCGACGCCGGCCCTCCGAGGGGCGCTCCCGAGCCCCGACGCGAAGCACCACGCCGCGATCACCGACCCGAAGGCCTTCGGAGCCCTGCTCGCCGATCTTGATAGGTATACGGGCTCGCCGGTGGTGCGTGCCGCGCTCCGATTCGCGCCGCATGTGTTCGTTCGACCCGGCGAGCTGCGCCGCGCGGAGTGGGCGGAAATCGGCTTCGACGCCGAGGGGGGCCCTCTCTGGATCATCCCAAGTACGAAAATGAAGGGGGGCGCCGATCACGTCGTCCCGCTCTCGGAGCAAGCGGTCGCGATCCTACGCGAGATCGAGCCCCTCTCGGGCCGCTCTCAATTCGTGTTTCCCGGGGCGCGGTCCTACCATCGGCCGCTTTCTGAAAACGCTGTGCTCGCCGCCTTGCGGAGCCTGGGGTACGCGAAAGAGAGCGTCACGGGGCACGGATTTCGCGCGACGGCGCGCACGCTGCTCGACGAGGTCCTCGGATACGCGCCCCACCTGATCGAACACCAATTGGCCCATTCGGTCCGCGATCCGCTTGGGCGCGCGTACAACCGGACGAGCCACCTCGCCGACCGGCGCGTGATGATGCAGCGGTGGTCCGACTACCTCGACGGGCTGCGCGAAGACGGTGAGAAGGTCGTCCCGCTGCGAAGACCGGCGAGCTAGGTTTCTTGCGCACCTGGGCTAGGCCGGCCAGCCAAAAGCGAGACTTGTTCCGCTCGTTGCCTGGGTCATTCGGAACGACTGCGAGGAATGCGCGGCATGCCCGACGACGACGCTTGGCGTAATGCGCAACAGATTCTAAAGCAGGCTCTCCACGACCTCGACGAGCAGCTCGCACGAGCGGGGAAATCAGGAGAGGGGCTCGACGTCAAGCTGTCGCCCAAGGAAGTCATCGCACTCCGTCTCGCCATCGCAAATGGGATCGATTTCTATTTCGTAAATGCGTGTCGGGTCTGGGCCGAGGAGGAACTCAAGCCGTACCGGCGCGCCAAGCTCGTCATGGAACGAGATCCGGAGAAGGATCACGGAATGCGAGCGAAGAAGGCAGTCGCCGAGGCTGGCTGGTCGCGCCAGGCACTCGACGTCCGAAACCGTCGAATGGCGATCATCTACCGGCACCTCGTGAATCCCTTCGAGGGTCAATCGAAGCGCGGCTATCTATACACCGACCACGAGGGGCTCGTTGCGGGCTACGACGCCGCCATAGTCCACTACACGAGCGTCGACATGTTCATCAATGACTACGACCCCTCCACGATCAGGCACCACTTCGAGGGCCTCCCGTACAAACCTCGCGAAGCACTTCGAGTGGTCGCTCGACTGTTCCGCTTGGGAGAGGCCCGCACATGGGAGATCCTGCGCGACGAGCGGCGCGTAGGAAGAAAAAGGGGCCTTTTCTTCACCGCCGCTAAAGAGCAATAAGTCACCCGGACCACCTCGGGGCCCGTTCGGGGCTTCCGTCTTCGGCCTAGTTCCATAGGGACGCAAGCTGCAGGCCCTTCAGTCGCGTGGCTTGGGATGCCATGGCGCTGAGGTGGGCACCAGCCACCTCCGTTGCCACGTTGTTCGTTGCAATCTGGACGCCGTTGACCCAGCCTGCGCCGGAGCCCGCCGACGGGGCAGCGTGACATAAGTGAACCTATCGGTGGTGAGGGAAAGGCCGGCGGTCTCAACCGGTCGATGCAACACCTTAACCTTTCGGTGGATAGGAGGTTGCATCATGAGTCGAGGCCCTTGGTTTACACCCGCATTCAAGACCGAGGTATGGCGCGGCTGGCGAGACGGTGAGAACTGCGCCGACATCGCCCGAGCGCTGGGAACGAGTCCGGGGCCCTTGTACAGGCTGCTCAGACACACCGGGGGTGTGGCGCAGTTGCGCTGCCGCTCCGCCCGCTCGCTTTCGTTGAGCGAGCGCGAGGAGATCTCGCGGGGGATCTGCGCTGGCGATTCGATTCGAACGATGGCGCGACGGATGGGCCGGTCGCCCTCGAGCATCTGCCGGGAGATCGCCCGCCACGGCGGCAAGGCCCGCTATCGAGCCCTCGCTGCGGATCGGCAGGCTTGGCGAAGTGCA
>JANNQH010000896.1:0-5490 GCA_031400655.1 Deltaproteobacteria bacterium
CATCCCCGAGCAGATCGAGCTGGCGCAGCGCCTCGAGGCCGGCGGCTACCTCTATCGCATCGAGGATGGTCTCTATTTCGACACGAGCCGCTTCCCGCGTTATGCGGAGCTCGCCCACCTCGATCTCGCGGGCCAGGCCGAGGGCGCCCGCATCGGCGTCAGGTCGGGCAAGCGCAGTCCCGCGGACTTCGCCGTCTGGAAATTCGCCGAGCCGGGGGTGCAGCGGCTGCAGGAATGGGACTCGCCCTTCGGCCGCGGCTTCCCGGGCTGGCACCTCGAATGCTCCGCGATGGCCGTCCGCTATCTCGGCGAACATTTCGACATCCACACCGGCGGCATCGATCTCGCGAGCGTCCACCACACGAACGAAGTCGCCCAGAGCGAGTGCGGCTACGGCGTGCATCCGTGGGTCGAGGTCTGGATGCACAACGAGTTCCTCGACATGGGCTCGGAGAAGATGTCGAAGTCGAAGGGCAACGTGCGGACGCTTTCGGATCTCGTCGCGAAGGGCATCGATCCGCTCGCCTTCCGGTATTTCTTCCTGCAGGCCCACTACCGCCAGCAACAGAGCTTCAGCGACGGGGCGATCGAGTCGGCGGCGACGGGCTATCGGCGACTGCAGGGGGTGGCGCGGGAGCTGGAGAGGGCATCGTCGTCGGGCTCGGGGTCTGCGTCCGGGTCGGGAGACGCAGTCTCGCCGGCGTTGGACGGGGCGGCCGCGGCGTCCGCCGCGCCTTATCGCGCCCGCTTCCGCGCCGCGCTCGCCGACGATTTGAACGCGCCCAAGGCGATGGCCGTCGTCTGGGAGGTGGCGCGAACCGATGCGATCTCGCCCAGCGTACGCCGAGACCTGATCCGGAATTTCGACGAGGTCCTCGGTCTCCGTCTCGGCGAGGACCGCCCGACGCCCGCCGGCGACGAGTGGGGGCAGGATCCGCGGATCGAGGCCATGCTCACGCAGCGCCAGGCGGCGAAGCAGGCGCGGAACTTCGCCGACGCGGACCGGATCCGCGACGCGCTCAAGGCCGAGGGCATCGAGATCGTCGATACACCGGCCGGGCCGAAATGGCGCCGGAGCAGGCCGAAATGACCAGCGCCTTCAAGCTCGTCTCCGAGTTCAAGCCCGCCGGCGACCAGCCGGGGGCGATCGACGAGCTCTGTGAAGGTCTCCAGCGCGGCGACAAGCACCAGACGCTGCTGGGCGTCACCGGTAGCGGCAAGACCTTCACGATCGCCTGTGCCGTCGATCGCCTGAATCGACCGGCCCTCGTGATGTCGCCGAACAAGACTCTCGCGGCCCAGCTCTACGCCGAGTTCAAGCAGCTGTTCCCCGAGAACGCCGTCGAGTACTTCGTCTCGTACTACGACTACTACCAGCCCGAAGCCTACATCCCGACGACCGACACCTACATCGAGAAGGATTCGTCGATCAACGACGAGATCGACAAGCTGCGCCACTCGGCGACGCATTCGCTGCTGACTCGTAGCGACGTGCTCGTCGTCGCGAGCGTGTCCTGCATCTACGGCCTCGGTGCCCCCGAAAACTACGGCTCGATGCACGTCTACGTCGACGTCGGCATGACGCTCGTGCGCGACGACCTGCTGCGCCGCCTGGTCGACATCCAATACACCCGCAACGACCACGATTTCCACCGCGGGACCTTCCGCGTCCGTGGCGACGTGGTCGAGATCTTCCCCCAATACGAAGGCGAGATGGCGATCCGGGTCGAGTTCTTCGGCGACCAGGTCGACTCGATCGCCGAAATCGATCCGTTGCGGGGCAAGGTCGTCTCCCGCCCGAAGCGCGCGATGATCTATCCCGCGAGCCACTACGTCGCGACGATGGATCGGATCCGCGAGTCCTGCGCCGGCATCCGCAGCGAGCTGCAGGAGCGCCTCGCCGAGTTCCGCAAGGCGAACAAGCTGCTCGAAGCACAGCGCCTCGAGCAGCGGACCCTCTACGACCTCGAGATGCTCGAGACCCTGGGCTTTTGTCACGGCGTCGAGAACTACTCCCGTTGGCTAGACGGCCGCGCGCCAGGCCAGACGCCTTACACCCTCTACGACTATCTCCCGAAGAACGCGATGATCGTGCTCGACGAAAGCCACGTCTCCGTCCCCCAGATCGGCGGCATGTACCGCGGCGATCGGGCGCGCAAGGAGACCCTGGTCGAGTACGGCTGGCGCATGCCCTCGGCCCTCGACAATCGGCCGCTGCGCTTCGACGAGTGGGAAGCGCGCGCGGGCCAGCGGATCTACGTCTCGGCGACCCCCGCCGCCTACGAGCTCGAGCGCTGCCAGGGCGTCGTCGTCGAGCAGATCATCCGGCCGACCGGGCTGATCGATCCGAAGATCGAGATCCGTCCCGCGAAGGGCCAGGTCGACGACCTGTTGGCCGAGATCCAGACCCACGTCGAGAAGGAAGAGCGCGTCCTCGTCACGACGCTGACCAAGCGCATGTCGGAGGAGCTGACCGACTACTACGCCGAGCTCGGTGTCCGGATCCGCTACCTCCACAGCGACATCAAGACGATCGAGCGGATGGAGATCATTCGGGAGCTGCGCGAGGGGAAATTCGACGTGCTCGTCGGCATCAACCTGCTGCGCGAGGGGCTCGACATTCCCGAGGTGGCGCTGGTCGCGATCCTCGACGCGGACAAGGAGGGTTTCCTGCGCTCGGCGCGCTCGTTGATCCAGACCATTGGTCGCGCGGCGCGGAACGTGAAGGGAAGGGTGATCCTGTATGCCGACGTGGAGACGGAATCGATCCGGGTGACGGTCGAAGAGACGACGCGCCGCCGCGCCCGCCAGGAGGCCTACAACGTGGAGCACGGCATCACGCCGACCACGATCCAGAAGCGGATCACGAGCCTGCAGTCCTCGATCTGGGAGGCGGACTACGTGACCGTGCCGAAGGCGGGCGAACGAACGGCGCTGGATGTCCCGCGGCATGAGCTGCCGAGACTGATCGAACACCTCCGGAGCGAGATGCGCGAAGCGGCGCGGGCCCTCGAGTTCGAGCGTGCGGCGGAGCTGCGCGATCGCATCAAGGCGCTCGAGGCCGAGCGCATCCGGCTCACATGAACGCGGACGAGACCGCGATGTCGAGCCTGGAGGCGCAGGCCGAGCGGCTTCCAACCGAGCCCGGGGTCTACCTCTTCAAGAGCGAGCAGGGGACCGTCCTCTACGTCGGGAAGGCGCAGAATCTCAAGTCCCGCGTCCGGCAGTACGTCGCCGGCGGAGACGGGCGGATCCGGATTCCCGCGCTCGTGAAGCGCGCCGCCTCGGTCGAGGTTCTCGTCACGGGCAACGTCAAGGAGGCGCTGCTGCTAGAGAACGAGCTGATCAAGCAGCACCGCCCGGCTTTCAACGTCCGCCTGCGCGACGACAAGCAGTACCTCGCACTCCGGATCGACGAGAGCGACGACTGGCCGCGGGTGACGATGGTGCGGCGCTTCCGCAAGGACGGGGCCCAGTACTTCGGGCCATACACGTCGAGCGTGGCGCTCAAGAGCTCGCTCTCGAAGCTGCGGCGGCTGTTTCCGCTGCGCTCGTGCACGACGGCGACCTTCAACGACTACGCGCGCCGGGGCCGGCCGTGCATCGAGTTCGAGATGAAGCGCTGCCTCGGGCCCTGCTGCGGGCTCACGACGAAAGAGGCGTACGCAGATCAGGTACGCGGGACGGTGCTCTTTTTGCGCGGGCGCTCGCGGGAGCTGGTCGAGAAGATCGAGCGGGAGATGGAGACGGCCGCCGCCGAAGAGCGCTACGAGGACGCGGCACGCCTGCGCGATCGGATCGCCGCGGTCGAGCGCACGATCGAGGGACAGCAGATCGTGACGGAAGGCGGGGTCGACCGCGATGTCTTCGCCCTCGCGCGGCAGGGGGGCGAGGTCGACGTCCAGGCGCTCCACGTGCGCGAGGGGCGCGTGATCGGGGCGCGGGGCTTCTCGTTCGCGAACGTCCAGCTCGACGACGGCGAGGTCATGAGCTCCTTCCTCGGCCAGTTCTACGGCGCGGGGGCGGGGCACGCGCCACCGCGCGAAATCTTGACCTCGGTCGAGCACGACGACGACGGGGCGCTGGTGCTGCTCTGGCGCGAGCGCTTCGACCAGCCGGTCGAGATCCGCTGCCCCCAGCGCGGTGCCGGGCGGCGGCTGGTCGAGATCGCAGAGCGCAATGCCTCGCTCTCGCTGGCTTCCCGGCTCGCGGCCCGCGAGAGCATCGACACGGCGATCGACGAGCTGGTCGAGCGCTGCGCGCTCGGCGTGCGGCCCGTGCGGATCGAGTGTTACGACGTCTCTAATCTGCAGGGGACGCTCGCGGTGGGGAGTCGGGTCGTGTTCGAGCACGGCGAGCCGCTGACCCAGGATTATCGGCGCTATCGAATGCGGGAGGCGGCGGCGGGGGACGACTACGCGTGCATGCGCGAAATGCTCGACCGGCGGCTCAAGCGGGTGGCGAGCGAGCCGCTGCCGGATCTGCTGATGGTCGACGGCGGGCGAGGGCAGCTCGGCGTCGTGATGGCGGCCCTCGCGGACGCGGGGCTCGCGGTCGAGACCCTCGGCATCTCGAAGGAGCGCGAAGAGCTCTCGCCGTCCGTGCGCGTGAAGCGCGGTGGCGGCCTCAAGGCGGAGCGGATCTTCCGACCCGGTCGCGCGAATCCGATCCAGCTGGCGCCGAGCAGTCGCGGGATGCTGCTGCTCCAGCGGGTGCGCGACGAATCCCACCGCTTTGCGATCGAGTACCAGCGCGATCTGCGCTCGCGGCTCAATATGACCTCGATCCTCGAGGAGCTGCCCGGCATCGGGCCCGGCAAGCGGCGTGCGCTGCTGAAGGGGCTGGGCTCGCTGCGCGGTGTGCGCACGGCCAGCCTCGCAGCGCTGGCCGCTGTGCCCGGGATTTCGGTCCGGGACGCGCAGGCGATCCACGCTTTCTTCGGGGCCCTCGCACGGCTCGCGGCAGAGTCGGAATCCGCACCGGTCGCCGATGCGCAAGACGATCGCAACTTCGGGGACCGCGCTGAGCCGCTCCTCGAAGCCGACGGCGATTGACGCTCCGCAGGGTTCAAGCGTCCGACCAGCGACTCCGATAGGCCGAACGGATCCACCTCTGGCGGACGTCGCGATGATCTCGATCGATGGGTTTCGCTCGCTTTTACTGATCGCTCTGCTAGGCGCGTTCGCGGCGGCCAGTCTGCCGGCCGCGGCCGAGATCTTCCAGTGGAAGGATGCGGACGGTCGTCTCCACTTCGCGCAGGACCTGAATCAGGTCCCGGGCGAATTTCGGGCGCAGGCCGAGGCCGGTTCGCGCAAGGAAGGCTCGGGGCCCGAGATCCAGCGCTACCAGCCGGTCCCGGCCGCGGCGGCGCCCGCACGCTCGGCGCGCTCGACCGCTCAGCAGGCACAGCCGGGGCGCGGCGGCCGCGGCGCGGCCCGCAGCTATCGGATTCCGGTCGAGCGGGCGGGGAACGTGATGATCGTGCAGGTC
>JANNQH010000897.1:0-4971 GCA_031400655.1 Deltaproteobacteria bacterium
CGGGATGCGAAGTAAAGCGGAGCCGGAGCCCGTAGCAGCGGAACGGTCGCCGAATCGACCCGGGTCGGAAAGCGGCATTGGTCGCAGAACGGGCGAGCCATTCGCGTCCCGTGTGCCGCGTCGGTCGCGACTTGTGAGTCCGACCGAGCGATTCCCTAGTTTGGGTTAGGCAACGGATTGACCTCCGTCGACGCAGATCGTCTGGCCTGTGATGAACTTTGCGGCCGGGCTTGCGAGGAAAAGGTAGACGGGGGCGATGTCGTCCGGGGTGCCCCAGCGCTTCATCGGGGTGCGCTCGATCTCGGGCTCCTCGTACGGAGTGCCGACCATGCCCTGGGTCATCTGGCTGCGGATCAGGCCGGGAGCGACTGCGTTGACGCGAACGTTGTCGAGGCCCCAGGCCGCCCCCATGTTCATCGTCATCTGTACGATCGCGGCCTTCGCCGCGCCGTAGCCGGGAACGACGGTGACGGCGCGATAGGCCGACATGCTCGCCATGTTGAGGACGCTGCCGCCCCCCTCGATCGTGCTCTTCGAAATCCGATCCTTGAAGCCCACCGCCAGCCGGAACGAAGCGAAGAGCGCGAGCCGTACCGCACGCTCGAACACCTCGGGCTTCCACTCGTCCTCGGCCATCAGCGACGTGCCTGCATTATTGACGAGGATGTCCATTCGTCCGAAGGACTGCGTGAGCCGGTCGAGATCCCCGTCGCTCGTCATCTCGGCCTGGTGATAGTCGAGGTCCGAGAGGTCCTCCTTGTAGTCAGAGGCTTTCGACTTGCGCCCGGTGATCGCGACCTTCGCATTCGCCGCACGGAACGCCCGGGCGATCCCCAGGCCGATCCCGTTCGAGCCGCCCGTCACCAGCACCTGTGCCCCGCCGAAATCGAAATCGATCTTTGCCTTCATCTCGTCGCCTCGCCGCCTGTCACGTTCATCGTCTCGGTCGCCGCCCACATCACGCCTGCTTGGTGCGGGCCTCGAGCCGCTCGACCTGTTCGTTCAACCACGCGCTGAGCCAGAAATTGACGCTCTCCTTGGCGAGTGCGCGGTGGACGGCGATCGCGACCTCGAAGGCCGCCGCCGGGGGCCGGGGCTCAGAGAGCACGATGTCGAGCAGGTGGAGGGCTTCCTCGTGTTGGGCCGCCGCGAGCTTGCGGCGCGCGCGATCGACGACGGCCGAGGCGCCGCCGGCAAGCTCGACGAGGTCGCCGTTGATTGCGCGGCGTGGAACCGTGTAGAGCTCAGTCGTCGACTCGTGATGGAACCAACCCGCATAATGCTCCCAGATCGCCTGCACGCTCCAGCGGACTGTGCCGTAGCCCTCGCCGACTTCGAGCGACGGCGGGAGCTTGATCTCTGCGAGCAGCGTGTGGAGATCCTTCCCCGCGTTCATCCCCTTCACCGTCTCGTCGTGGACCCAGAGCGTCGCGTCGCGGATGCGCTCGATCTCGCTTCGGATCAGACTCTCGCCTGCGATCGGTTGATGGTGGCCGACGAGCAGCAGCTTCGGATTCAGGTCCCGGACGAGCTCGAAGGCCGCCGCGCAGGTCAGCGCGTCGCGATATCGGTCACCGCGCACCGTCACGAGATTCGGGAAGTGGCCGAACAAACAGCTGAAGAGATTGCCCGGGAAGCAGATCCCGTGGTCCGGCAGCCAGATGATGAGCGAGTCGTTCGTCTCGGCGCCCTTCACGCCGATCAGCTCGACCCGCAGGCCGCCCAGCGTGAACGTGAAGCGTCCGTCGAAGCTGATGTCCGGCGTGGGAACGGCCTGTGCCGGGAGCGTCCCGTGATCCGCCAGCGCCTGCTTCACCGCCCGCGCGTTGTCGCGCTTGAAGGCGAAGGCCGAGCGCGAGCCGCGAAACGGCGCGAGCCGCCGGTCGTAGGCCTGGTGCTCGACATTTCCGGCCTGGGCAATCACCTGCGTCCCCGATCCGCGCAGATGGTCGACGCCGCCCACGTGATCGACGTGGCCCTGGGTCAGGACGATGTAGCGCGGCGGCCGCGAATCGATCGCTGCGTAGTTCTGCTTGTGGTAGGGCGCTTCGAAGAACATGCCCGTGTTGACGACGATGCTTCCCTCGGAGGTCGTGAGGAGAAAGCTATTCGAGAGCCCTTCGGAGAGATGGATGAAGTCGTTGATCGGCTGCGTCCCGAAGCTCGCCGGATACGGGGCGCCGGGGCGGGATTTCCAGAGGGGGGTGGGCATGACGAAGTCTCCCAGAGTGGCGCGATACGACCGCCGGTCCTGTACGAGCGCGGGGCACGGCAGGCACGAGCAGATCGAGAGTCCCAGGAAATGCCGAATGGCGCAATGCCCGGCAGCCATGTCGTCGACCTCGTTTGTCTCCGCCGTCGTCGCGCGCTACCCAACCCCCATGCGTTATTTCGAAGACATCGAAGTCGGCCAGCAGCTCGAGGTCGGCCGCCACGTCGTCTCCAAGGAGGAGATCATCCGCTTCGCCGAGCAGTGGGATCCCCAGCCTTTCCATCTCGACGAGGTCGCGGCGAAGGACTCGGTCTTCGGCGGGCTCAGCGCGTCCTCCTGTCATACCTACTCGATCTCGTCGCTGATCTTCTCGCGGGCGGCGGAGATCAAGTCGAAGGCTGCGGCGATGCTCGGGATGAAGATGCGATTCCCGACACCGGTGCGGCCGGGTGACGAGCTCACGCTGCGCGAGACCTGCCTCGACAAGCGGATCTCCCGCTCGCGTCCCCGCTACGGAATCGTGAAGAGCCAGGCTTCGATGGTGAACGCTGCGGGCGCCGAGGTGATGGTCTGCCAATCGAGCTTCCTGGTGGAGCGACGCGAGCCCGGGAAGCTCGACGATCCGAGCTGACGAAGAGAGCAAAGGGAGGCCGGAGATGGCGCGAGCCCTCGAATGGATGAATCAGCTCGGGATCGCCGCAAGCTCATCGAAGCTCGGCGGCATCCTCTACCACGTCGTCTGCCGGCGGATCGATACCTTCCTGATCCCGTGGAGCCAGGGTCGCCTCTCGATGGGACCGCCGGGCCAGACGGTGCTCATCACGACGATCGGGGCCCGGAGCGGCAAGTCGCGCAAAGCCTCGCTCGCCTTTCTCTGGCAGGGCGATGACATGGTACTCGTCGCATCCAAGGGCGGATCACCCGAGCATCCCGGCTGGTATCACAACCTGAAGGCGGACCCGCACGTCGTCGTCCAGCACCGCGGTGGAATCGAGGAACGCGTTGCGCGAGAGGCCGTCGGCGCCGAGCGAGAGGCGCTGTTCACACGCATGGCGGAGGCGTTCGCGAACTTCGACGCCTATCAGAAGCGGGCGACGAATCGGAAGATCCCGGTCATGCTGCTCTCTAAGGCGGGTACCGCAGGTCGTTGACCGCTCACGTAGACGCGCGCGAGCCGCGGGGTGTCCGCGATTTTTTTGTGAGCGACCCAGCTCGGCTCACCACTCAAGAAAATGGCCCTCGTCGAATTCGCCGGGAAGTGCTCCACTGTGATGATGGTCCGATCTATCGCCATCGACTGGTCAGGCGCAAAGAAGCCGCGCCGCAAGCTCGTCCTGGCGGAAGCCCAATCGGGAATTCTGCACCGACTCGAGTTCTTTGATTCACGGGACCTCGTGATCCAGGCGGTCGCGGACTATGGCAAGCTCAGCGAGAACGTCGTCGTAGGCATCGACTTCGCGTTCTCATTTCCGCGTTGGTTCATTGATCATCTCGGCATGACTGACACGGTCACGCTCTGGAACGTCGTACGTGACCAGGGGGAGCGGTGGCTTGGAGACTGCTCCTGGCCCTTCTGGGGACGACCACACAAAAGAAGGCCAGCGCTCGAGGAGCATCTGCGCCTGACAGAGAAGCATGTGAGCACGTCGCTCGGCTTTGCGCCCAAATCCACCTTCCAGATCGGAGGTGCCGGCGCGGTGGGAACCGGCTCGATCCGAGGGATGCCTTTTCTGTCGCGCTGCCGGGAGGCGGGTTTCTCCGTCTGGCCTTTCGAGGATGCGACCGGCCGTGACGTGATCGAGATCTATCCGCGAGCTCTGACGGGTCCCGTCGTAAAGAAATTGCCGAATGCGCGGCGGGATTACATGGAGCGATCCCCGTGGCGTCTCTCGCCGGATGACCTGCGCGCGGTGACCGACTCCGAAGACGCGTTTGACGCAGCCATTTCTGCTCTCGTCATGGATGAGCATGCGAGTGAGCTCGGCGCCCTCCCGTCAGGCGACGCGACGGAAACGTTGGAGGGACGGATCTGGGTTCCGAATGATTCCCCGCATCGGCGAGTGCGATGATCCGACTGAGTCGCCCTGCAGACGGTGAGATTACATCGCACCTCCGATTTGCAGATCCGCTCTTCAGCTACGGCGATGTGGGTGCGACCGCCCGACTTGATTCGATCGAGTCCCTCGCCTCCCGCTATGTCATCGACCGGAGAATTTTCTCGCTCGGGACCGGCCGCCCGCTCTTCGCCCGCGCTCGAACGGCGCTGTTCGCCTGGCGGCATTTCGAGATTCCGTGGCTCGAGCTCCAGGGCGCGGATCGCCCCGTCCACGAGGGCCAGGTCGTCGCGACGCTGAGTCGGGTCTTCGGCATCTGGTTCCTGAATCCCTGCCGCGTCGTCTATCGAGTGGATCCGCCGGGAGAAACCGACGAGGTTGCCTTCGCGTACGGAACGCTTTCGGGCCACGTCGCGAGCGGCGAGGAGCGCTTCACTGTTCGTCGCGATCCGACGACCGACGAGGTCCACTTCGAAATCCTCGCGTTCTCGCGACCCGCGATGCTGCTCACACAGCTGGGCCACCCCTGGATGCGCCGCGTCCAGAAGCGATTCGCGGTCTTCGCGGCGCAAGCCATCGCGCGGGCGTGTGCGCGCTCGCTTTCGGGCTGAACTCGGGCAATCGACGGCGCGCGGGCAGCGGCCATTGCAAGCCGCGCGAATCAGACGGCCTCGACCCTCGCAAGCGTGCTCTTGTGCCACGGCG
>JANNQH010000898.1:0-3474 GCA_031400655.1 Deltaproteobacteria bacterium
GAGTTCCACGAGCGGCAGGATCGGCGCTATGTCGAGGCCGGCATCGAGGCGAGTCGCCGCCACGGCAAGCCGCTGCTCAGCGTGACGGAGCTCGTGGTCTCGAACCCCGAGAATCCGGGGCCTGCCACGCTCCGGGAGCACCGGCGGATCTGCTACCCGAGCGCCCACCGCGCAGTGCGCGCCCTGGGCGCCCTCGTGCGCTGGAGCGAGACCCCTTGATTGACGGATTGATTGACGGATTGATTGAAGGATTGAACGGGGGTCCAGAAAGCAAGCGGCCCGACGCGTCATGGACACGTCGGGCCTCCCTGGGAAGGGGATATCGGCTTCTTCTGATAGGGAAGTGCCGGTTCGCACGGCCGGGTGGCGAAGTTTTTTCAGGCAGGGCTCATTTTTCGGGTGTTCCTCCGCTAAATATTGGAAAATGCAGGGGTTTATATCTTCGAGAAGCTCGAGATTCTCGAGCAGGGAGATCGGATGGCGCGCACCCTGGTCCTGACGGCAATCGGCCCCGACCGCCCCGGCCTGGTCGAAGCCCTGGCGGACACCATCGCGGTCCACGGCGGCAGCTGGGACGAGAGTCGGATGGCGAGGCTCGCGGGTCATTTCGCCGGGGTCGTCCAGGTCCAGCTGCCCGAGGACCGGGCCGCGGGCTTGATTGCCGCGCTTCCGGGCCTGGCCGCGCGGGGCCTCGTGGCGAGCGTCGTCGCCAGCGAGGAGCCCGCGCTGTCGCAGGCGGGCGGTGCGACGCTCTGGCTCGAGCTGGTCGGGCAGGACCGGCCCGGCATCGTGCGCGATATCTCGCGCGCGCTCGCGGCGCTCGCCGTGAACGTTCAGGACCTGCGCACCACGGTGGAGAGCGCGCCGATGTCCGGCGAGCGGCTGTTTCGCGCGCGGGCGGAGCTCGCGCCGCCGGCGGGGCTCTCGCGGGATTCGATCCGCAAGACCCTCGAGCGTCTCGCCACCGACATGATGGTCGATCTAACCCTCGACGAGCTCCCGCCGCGCGACTAACGGTGTGATGGCTCGCCGGACGCGATCGACAGCGTGAGCTCGCGGCGCGGTCGATCCTTCCGAATCTGCTCTTCTCCCCCGGTCTCCGCGCACCTCCCCGGCCACTTCTCTCCACGCTGATCCCTGTCAATTCGAGAAAGTCCTGAGTCGGATCCGCTTCCATTGTTATGTGTCGCTGATAAGCTCGTCGCTCATGCAAACCCGATTCGGTCCTTTCGAGCTCGACGACGAACGATTGCAGCTGACGTGCGAGGGTCGCCCGGTCGGGCTTCGGCCCAAGGTCTTCGACCTGCTCGCAATGCTCGTGCGGGAGCGCCATCGGGTCGTGCGCCGCGAGGAGCTCTTCGAGCGGCTCTGGTCGACGACAGCCGTCGGGCCAGGCTCGCTTTCGGGGTTGGTGAACGAGCTGCGCAGTGCGCTCGGCGAGAACGGCCGCGGTCCGTCATCGATCCGCACGGTGCACGCCCGCGGCTACCAGTTCGCGGCCCGGGCCGAAGCGGGTGCGGTCGCGCCGGCGTCCGGTGCCACGTCGGCTGCGGTGGCGGCGCCCGAGACTTCGCGCGCGCAGCTCGCGGATTGTCTGCGAGCGGCTCTGGCGGAGGTCCGGCGCGCGGGGGCGCGGGCGCTCGTCGCGTCGATTCCCGGGAAGCTCGAACGGTCGGCCTGGCTTGCGTGTGTGGCGGCCGAGGCGCTGGCGTCGGGCTTTCGACCTCGCTGGGCTGTGATCCCGCACGAGGGCGGTGCGCTCGCCGAGTACGCGTCCGCGAGCGAGGTTGGGACTCGCGAGTGCCCGATCGGCGGCGACGGCGCTCCCATCACGCTGGGAGAACGCGATCCGATCGCGCTCTGCCTCGAGATCGACGACCCGGGCGGTTGGGGCCGCGCCGGCGGACTGCGCCGATTCCTCGATCTGCTTGGCCGCGCACCGGTCCTGGTGGTCGCCGCGTTGGCAAACCGTCCAGACGAGTCATCCGTGCGGGAGCTCGTCGCAGACGACGCGCGAATCGAATGGGTGCAGGAGCGCGCCGACGGGAGCGCGGCGGCGATCGGTGCGGTTGCGATGCCCGCGAGTCCGGGCGCGCCCACCGAGCTCGCGCTGGCGCTGCGGGCGCTCGCGCGGGTCGACCGGTCGGCATTCGAGGCGGCGCTGCGATCGATGGGTTTCGAATCGATGCCGGTCGAGCCGGTTCGGGTGCTGCGCCGCGCCGAGCCCGCTCCGGCGTGGTCTGGGACGCGGCGGGATGCGGAGGTGGGATGAGTCGGTGCCGGCCGACGGCGTGGCCCGGAAGATCCGATCCGGAGGGAGGGAACCAGGTCCGGATGGACGGGGTCGCTCGCGCAAGCCGTTCGATCGAGTAGCGCTCGGGGCAAGAACGGATCCGGACGGGATGGGGTGGCCGGGCCTTCGTGAAGCGGGCTCGTGCGGGAGGCGCGATTGGCATGGCTCAGGAGTTGCGTTTAAGCTCGGCGCGAACCCGTCCCCGCCGCCCCCGCGCCCTTCCCGAATTGCCGGCGCAATTCCAGGCAGAATGGCTCGAGTGCATTCCTGCTGGGGACGCTTCTGGAGAAGAGGGTGAGGAAGACATGCTCGATCGACTCGATCGACGAGAGCGTCTGCGTCTGGTCGAGTTCGTGTGCTCTTTTGCGTGGGCGGATTTCGAGATCCAGCCGGAGGAGCGGGAGTTCATCGCCGGCCTGATCCGGCGTCTCGATCTCGACGCGGACGAGCGGCGGCAGGTGGATCTCTGGCTCGAGCGCCCGCCGCGGATCGAGAACCTGGATCCGACCGTGATCCCGGCGGCCCACCGGCGCCACTTCGTCGAGGCGATCGAAGGATTGATCGCTGCGGACGGGGCGGTGCAGGAAGAAGAGCGGGATACATTCGAGGTCTTCAAACAGCTGCTCGTGGGGTGACAGCGCGGGCGGGCCGCTGCGGTTGTGCTGGGGAGTCGCACCCGGCGCGGCGCGGGGGACGCGAATGGCTCGCCCGTGGCACGGCCGGCTGTACACCTCGGCGGCTGAGGCTCCGATCATTCGCTCCGCTGAATCGGGCTCCGGCTGCGCTTGACTTCGCATCCCCCGCGTCGCGCCGGGCGCTCGCGCCGTGCCAGTCGGCAACGGCGCATATAGGCGCTCTCTCGCCCTCTCGTTTGGATGGGGTGTGCGCGGGTTTTGCGATCGGTGGCAGTCAGGCCGTCGTTCGCTTGCGGGGGGGGAGGGGGATCAGCATCGAGGTTTCTTCGATCACGCGTGGGTAGTCGGGACGGCGGGCGAGCGAGCGTTTCTCGATCAGCGGGATGCTGACGAAGAGGAACATCACCGTCATGGCGAGGGGCGCGAGCACTGCGAGCCGCGCCCAGGCTGGATCTGCAGCCCAGCCGAACAGGAACAAGCTCCACCAGACGAGCATCTCGCCCAGGTAGTTCGGGTGGCGCGAGTAGCGCCAGAGTCCCGTTCGCA
>JANNQH010000899.1:0-1781 GCA_031400655.1 Deltaproteobacteria bacterium
CCAACCGCTGCGCCGCGACAAGGTGATCCACCGCCTCGAGAGCCTGCGCGGCGGGCGCCTCAACGATCCGCGCTTCGGAAGCCGCATGAAAGGCGAAGGCAATTTCGCCGACCAGATCGGCGACAGCTTCCGCATCTGGGCCCGCAAGCACGGCCTCGACGGGCCACGACCCGAGCTCTCGACCGCGGCGTTCCGGCGACCGGGCGGCCGAAACAGCGGCCAGCAGCTCGAGCTCTCGCTTTACACGGCGCCCTGAGTCCGGTTCGATACGGGCGCTCGCGGCCCGTCGGGCCGCCCTCGCGAGGTGCCCGATGCCCTGGTCCGACCCGTCCCAGATCGATCTCTCCCTCGAGACCCGCTCGATCAGCTTCGAGAATCCGACCGGCGCGCGCGGCGCCGGCGGGAAGGCCCACGGCGGCCGCAAGGGCTCGCCCTTCAAGGAGATCGAGGCGGGCGAGCGCGTAGTCCTCGCGGACATCGAGGGGCGCGGCACGATCCGCCACGTCTGGATCACGATTCCGCCGGCGCCGCCCGAACGGATGCGGGCCGTGCGACTCGAGGTCTTCTACGACGGGCTCGCGGAACCGTCGGTCAGCGTCCCGCTCGTCGATTTCTTCGGCGCCCCGCTCGGGCGCCCCATCCATCTCGTGACGGCGCTCTCGGCGATCCAGGAAGGCCGCGGCTTCAACGCCTACTATCCGATGCCGTTCGAGAAGGGGCTGCGCTTCGAGCTTGTGAACGAATCCGAAGGCCGCCTCCTTCTCTACTACCAGATCGACTTCACGCTCGACACGGCCCGGGACCGCGAGCCCTCCTATCTCCACGTCGCCTATCGCCGCGAGAATCCGACCGTGCAGAAGCGCGACTTCGTGATCTTCGAAGGGCTGCGCGGGCCGGGCCGCTTCCTCGGCTCGGTCGTCGGAATCCGCGTGCTGCAGGACGATCTCTTCGCCTGGTACGGTGAGGGCGAGGTCAAGCTGTATCTCGACGGCGACACGACCCATCCCACGATCTGCGGCACCGGCCTCGAGGACTACGTCGGGACCGCCTGGGCGATGGGTGCCCACCAGACGCCGCACCAGGGCGTCCCCTTCGAGATCCGCGATCCGAGCCGCCCGGACCGGCGCATGCCGGACATGACGAGCTTCTACCGCTGGCACCTCGCCGACCCCGTCGTCTTCCGCGAGAGCCTGCGGGTCACGATCCAGCAGATCGGCGCGGTCTTCGTGCTGCCGGGGGAGACGGAGAAGCGGGCCGCCATCGATGCGCGCCATCCCGTCGCCGGCGCGGGCTGGCGGCGCTCGCAGGGGGCCTTCGTCGCGGAGTGGGCGATCGCCGAGCGGTCGGACGACTACTGTGCGGCGGCCTTCGCCTACTGCCGGGAGCCCCAGGCGGTTCGACGTTATGCGGTCGAGGAGGCCACGGCTGCAATCGGTCGATTGCCGTACGAAACGCCGTCGCCCGCGGAAGGGGCGCTCGATTTCGTCGGGGCGGCCATCGATGGCGAGTGAGGCGCCTACCAGCCCGCGAGCTTCGCCGCCCGGCTCTTGTGCAGGCGCGGCGTGCCGAGCATGACCCGGTCGAACATCGCGCGCTTGAACCAGATCTGGGTGTCGCCTTCCCAGGTGAAGCCGATGCCGCCGTGGACCTCGGTCGCGTCGCGGGCGACCTGCTGGAAGCGCTCGCTGATGTGGCTCTTCGCGATCGAGGCGATGCGCGAGGCCTCGGCGGGGACGTGGTCCTGGGCGTGGGCCGCGTACCAGTAGAGTGCGCGGGCCGGT